>CAIQSZ010000280.1 GCA_903874575.1 uncultured Elusimicrobia bacterium | reverse complement strand
GGCGGCATCTCCGGCCAGGCCACCGACATCATCGTCGAGGCCAAGGAGATGGCGCATACCCGCAAGGTCCTGGAGGAGATCATGGCCAAGCACACCGGCCAGGCCTTCGAGAAGATCAACCGGGACATGGAGCGCAACAACTACATGTCCGCCGAGGAAGCCAAGACGTACGGCATCATCGACGAGGTCATCATCGGCGCCAAGGTCGCGGCGCTCAACGCCGCCGCGCGCAAGTAAGCCCTAAGGCGGGGGTTGACGCGGCGAAGTCGCATTGCTATTATTTAGCAGTCGGTTGAAGCGACTGCTAAGATAGCGATGAGACAACTCAAGCCCGAGGTCGTCGAACAGCGCAAGCGCCACCTCCTCCAGTGGATCGTCCACTATTACATCCGCACGTCCAAGCCGGTGTCGTCGGGCTTGATCGCGCAGGAGGCGGGGCTGGACCTGTCGAGCGCGACCATCCGCAACATCCTGCAGGAGCTGGAGAACGAAGGCTATCTGGCCCAGCCGCACACCTCCGCGGGCCGCGAGCCGACCGACAAGGGCTATCGCTTTTTCGTCGACTATCTGTCGGACACCCAGCGCCTGGCGTCGGGGGAGAAAGAGCGCATCGAGGAGCAGTACAAGCGGCGCATCGGCGAGCTGGACACTTTGCTGGTGGAGACCTCCCGCCTCCTGTCGGCGTTGTCGCACGGCGCCGGGATGGTGCTGTCGTCGCCCGCCAAGAAGCAGACGCTCCGGCGCCTGGAGCTGATCTCGCTGGGCGGCAAGAACGTGCTGGGCGTGATGGTGACCGACTCCGGGATGGTGCGGCACTGGCCGATCCCTCTCGGATTCGCGCCGACCCCGCGTCAGCTCGTCATCCTTAATAATTTTCTCAACGAGCAGGTCCGCGGGTGCGCGGTCGACCGCGTGCAGGCGGCGGTGACGTCGAAGCTGGGCCAGATGGAGCGCGAGTTCCAGGCGCTGGCGGACCTGGCGGGCGAGCTGGCCCGCGAGGTCGGCCGCGTGGCCGGGCCGGAGCCGCTTTACATCGACGGCGCCGACAACATCCTTTCGCGCGCGGATCAGTTCGGCGACCTGAAGCAGGTGCAGTCCTTGATGCGCGTGATCGGCGAGAAGGAGCGCCTGGCCGAGGTGCTGGAGCGCGAGATCAAGGAGAGCAACCGGGACCGCCTGCCCGCGCGCGCGCGGGTGCGCGTGCACATCGGCGAGGAGGCGGGCCTGCCGGAGCTGAAGGCCGCCAGCCTGGTCACGCACGTGTACCGCCACGGCGACCGCGTGGTCGGCGTGCTGGGCATCCTGGGCTCCAAGCGCATGGAGTACTCGCGGATGATGGGGCTGGTCGACTACGTCGGCCGCCTCGTCGAGAACCGCCTGCAGGAGTGGGACGAGGAGGACGAAACGTGAGCAAGGAGCCCAAGGACGAGGCCCGCGCCGAGGCGGTCGCCGAAGCGGTCGCGGAGGCGCCGGAGGCGGCCAAGGCGCCCGAGCCCGATTATTTCAACCAGCTTCTGCGGCTGAAGGCGGAGTTCGAAAACTACCGCAAGCGGGTGGACCGCGAGAAGCCGGAGTGGTTCAAGTCGGGGCGAGGCGAGGTGCTGGGCAAGCTGCTGCCGTTGTTCGATCTGTTGAAGCACGCGCACCAGGAAGTGCTGACGGGGCACGCGGACACGCCGCTGGCCAAGGGCATGGACGCGATCTTCCGCGAGTTCGACAAGCTGTTCAAGGAAGAAGGCGTGACGCGGGTCGAGCCGCTGGGCAAGGAGTTCGACCCGAACTACCACGAGGCGTTCGGTTTCGTGGACAGGCCGGGGGTGGAGGAAGGCGCCGTGGCCGACGTGCTTCAGGCCGGCTACCTCCTCGACGAGAAGGTTCTGCGCACCGCGAAGGTGCGCCTGCAGAAGAAGTCGTCTTAACTTTGGAGGCATCATGAGCAAGATCATCGGAATCGACTTAGGCACTTCGAACACGGCGGCGTCGGTGATGGAAGGCGGCAAGCCCACCATCATCCCGTCGGCCGAGGGCACCAGCGTCGGCGGCAAGGCGTTCCCGTCCTATGTGGCGTTCGCCAAGGACGGCCAGCTTCTCGTCGGCGAGCCGGCGCGCCGGCAGGCCGTCGCCAACCCGGAAGGCACCTTCATGGCCTTCAAGCGCAAGATGGGCCAGGACTTCCACTTCAAGGCTCCGGACGGCAAGGAGTACACGCCGCAGCAGCTTTCGGCGTTCCTCCTCCAGAAGGTGAAGCGCGACGCGGAGGCGTTCCTCGGCGACAAGGTGGAGAAGGCGGTCATCACCGTCCCCGCGTACTTCAACGACAACCAGCGCCAGGCCACCAAGGACGCGGGCACCATCGCGGGCCTGGAGGTCGTGCGCATCGTCAACGAGCCGACGGCGGCGTGCCTGGCGTACGGCATCGACAAGAAGGGCAAGGACGAGAAGATCATGGTGTTCGACCTGGGCGGCGGCACGCTCGACGTGACCGTGATGGACTTCGGCGGCGGCGTCTTCGAGGTCGTGTCCACCTCCGGCGACACCCAGCTGGGCGGCACCGACATGGACAACGCCCTGCTCGACTTCGTCTCGGGCGAGTTCAAGAAGGAGACCGGCGCGGACGTGCGCAAGGACCCCATGGCGACCCAGCGCGTGCGCGAGGCCGTCGAGAAGGCGAAGATCGAGCTGTCCACCACCTTCGAGACCGACATCAACCTGCCCTACCTCACCGCGGTCGACAACGCGCCCAAGCACCTGGCCATGAAGATCAGCCGCGCGAAGCTGGAGACCATCGTCGAGCCCATCGTGAAGCGCTGCAAGACGTCCATCGAGCAGGCCCTCAACGACGCCAAGCTCAAGGCCTCCGACATCACGCGGGTCATCCTGGTCGGCGGGCCCACGCGCATGCCGATCGTGCAGAAGTTCGTCGAGGACTACGTCGGCAAGAAGCTGGAGCGGGGCATCGACCCCATGGAGTGCGTCGCCTCCGGCGCGGCCGTGCAGGCCGCCGTCCTCACCGGCGAGGTCAAGGACGTCCTGCTGCTGGACGTCACGCCCCTGACGCTGGGCATCGAGACCTTGGGCGGGGTGATGACTCCGGTCATCGAGCGCAACACGACCATCCCCGTCGAGAAGTCCCAGGTGTTCTCGACCGCCGCGGACAACCAGCCCGCGGTCACCGTCCACGTCCTGCAGGGCGAGCGGCCCAAGGCCACCGACAACGTCCCGCTGGGCAAGTTCGACCTGGACGGCATCCCGCCGGCGCCGCGCGGCACGCCGCAGATCAAGGTGACGTTCTCCATCGACGCCAACGGCATCCTCAGCGTCAAGGCCGAGGACCTGGGCACCAAGAAGGCCCAGCACATCACCATCAGCGCGTCGACCAAGCTGGACAAGGCCGAGATCGAGAAGTTCGTCAAGCAGGCCGAGCAGTTCGCCGAGGAGGACAAGAAGTTCAAGGAGAAGGTTGCGGCCAAGAACGAGGCCGACACGCTCCTGTTCTCCGCGGAGAAGGCGCTCAAGGACCACGGCGACAAGGTGTCCGCCGAGGACCGCCAGAACATCGACCGCGCCGTCTCCGAAATGAAGGAGGCGCTGAAGGGCGAGGACGTCGCGGCCATCAACACGGCCAAGGAAGCCCTGCTCAAGGCGTCCCATAAGCTGGCCGAGGAGATGTACAAGGCCGAGCAGGCGAAGGCCGGGGCGGGCGCGGCGGCCGAGGGCGCGCCGAAGTCGGCCGACGGGGTCGTGGACGCCGAAGTCGTCGACGACAAGGAACCGAAGTAGGGCCGCGGGTTCGGTCCGGGTGAGACATGGCTGAAGATTTCTACTCGCTGCTGGGCGTGGCGCGCAACGCGACGGACGCGGAGATCAAGAGCGCGTACCGGAAGCTGGCCATGAAGCATCACCCGGACCGCAACCCGGGCGACAAGGCCTCGGAGGAAAAGTTCAAGAAGATCGGCGGCGCGTACGAGGCGCTGTCCGATCCGAAGAAGCGCCGTCTTTACGACCAGTACGGCGAGGCGGGCGTCAACGCCGGCGCGTCGGGGGGCTTCGGCGGCGGGTCGGGCTTCGAGGGCGCGGACGTCAACGACGTCTTCGGCGACCTGTTCGAAAATTTCTTCGGCGGCGGCGGGCGCGGCGGGCGCGGCGGGGGCCGGCGCCGGGCCCACGGCGCCGACTTGAAGTACGAGACCGAGATCTCCCTGGAGGAGGCCTTCAACGGCGGCCAGATCCCGCTGAAGTTCGCCCGCGCGCACACCTGCGCGACCTGCCGGGGCAGCGGCGCCAAGGCCGGCTCCTCGCCGAAGCGCTGCGCGACCTGCCGCGGCTCCGGCCGCGTCCAGCTGTCCCAGGGCTTCTTCTCGATGGCGCAGACCTGCCCGAAGTGCGGCGGCGAGGGACAAGTCGTCGAGGACCCGTGCAAGGACTGCCGCGGCCAGGGCCGCGTGCGCAAGGAGGCCGACCTCAAGATCAAGCTTCCGCCCGGCATCTACGACGGCGCGACCCTGCGCATTTCAGGAGAGGGCGAGGCCGCCCCGCACGGCGGCGAGAACGGAGACCTGTACGTTTCCGTCAAGATTAAGCCCGACCCGCGCTTCGAGCGCCGCGAGGACGATCTCACCGTCCACGCGCCCATCGACGTCGCGACCGCCGCCCTGGGCGGAGCCGTCGACGTGCCGACCATCGACGGCGAGCCCATGAAGGTGAAGATCCCCTCCGGCGTCCAGACCGGCGCGACCTTCCGGGTGCGCGAGAAGGGCATGCCCAAGCTTCACGGCCGCGGCCGCGGCGACCTGCTGGTCGCCGTCCGCGTCGACGTGCCGCGCGACCTCACCGCGCGCCAGCGCGAGCTGTTCGAGCAGCTGCGCGCGTCTTTCGAGGGCGAGGGCAAGGAAGAGCCGGGCGTGTTCGGCCGCATCTTCGGAAAGGAGTAGAATTTCCCATGCCCCAGTTCTTCGTCGCGCCCGAGGACATCCAGAAGAAGGCGTTCCGCCTGACGGGACCCGAGGCGTTCCACGTGACGAAGGTCCTGCGCTACGCCCCGGGCCAGTCGCTGGCGCTGTTCGACGGGCGGGGCGGGCGCTTCGAGGGGGTGATCGAGCGCATCGAGGCCGACGGCACGGTTGGCGGCCGGCTCACCGCGACGCTGCAGGCCGACGACGTCCGCAGCCCCGTGAAGCTGCACCTCTACCTGGGCCTGCTGAAGGCCGGCCACTGGGACTACGCGCTGGAGAAGGCGACCGAGCTGGGCGTGGCCTCGATCGTGCCGCTGTTGACGCCGCGGACCGTCGTGCTCCTGCACGAGGTCGAGCGCACGCGGGCCAAACGGGACCGCTGGGCGCGCGTGGTGATGGCCGCGGCCAAGCAGTGCGGCCGGGCGGAGCTGCCGCCGGTGCGCGAGCCCGCGCAGTTTCGCGACGCGATCCGCGCCTGCAAGGACCAGGGGCTCATTCTGCTCGCCTGGGAGGGCATGAAGGGCGCGGTGGCGGCGGAGAACCTGCGCCTGGCCCTGCGCGAGGCCGACCAGAAGCGCGGCGCGGACAGCCTGGACATCCATCTGTTCATCGGGCCGGAGGGGGGCTTCAGCGAAGAGGAGATCGAGCTGGCCGAGTCCCTGGAGACCGTGGTCTTCGGCATGGGCCCGCGCGTCATGCGCGCCGACACCGCGGCGGCCGCCGCCGTCACCCTCGTCCAATACGAGTTCGCAGGCCTATGAGTCCCTTGACCGGCCGCGAGGCCGCCGAGAAGCTTTCCGCCAGGACCGTCGGGCTGGCGCGCGTGATCGCGGCCGGGACGGGCGCGAGCACGGCGCTGCTCATCGGGATGATCGCGCTTACGTGCTTCCAGTCCCGGAGGTCGCCGTCGCCCGAGGAAATCCGGCTGGTCAACCTGGCGACCGCCTTCGCGGCGGCCGCCGCGGTGCTGGCGATCTTCGCGTCGGACGTCGTCTGGAAGGCCCAGTTGAGGCGCGCGGACGCCGGCAGCGTGGACGCGGTCGTGCTGCGCGCGTTCATCGTCCGCACCGCCATGCGCGAGGGCGCGGCGCTGATAGGCTGCGTCGCGTGCCTGATCGCGGCGCTCAACGGCGCCCTGCGCGCGCGTCCGGTCTATTGGGTCGACTTGGGGCCGGCGGCGCTGTTCTACGCCTACCTGGTCCTGCGCTGGCCCAGCCTGGACGGCCTCAAGGCCGAACTGATCTCCGCCTTGCCTCAGTGACGTCGCCGAAGGTCTGGATCAAGACGTTCGGCTGCCGCGTCAACCAGGCCGAGAGCGACGCGCTGAGGGCGTCGCTGTCGTCGGGCGGCGCGGCGCGGGCGGAGAGCTTCGAGGACGCGGACGTGTGCGTGGTCAACACCTGCACCGTGACCGCGCAGGCCGACCGCGAGGCGCTGGCGCTCCTGCGCCGCGTGTCGCGCCGCAACCCCGCCGCGCGTCTGGTCGTCACCGGCTGCC
>CAIQSZ010000279.1 GCA_903874575.1 uncultured Elusimicrobia bacterium | reverse complement strand
CGAGAGAATAGCTCTCGACGAGGTATTATGTCAAGTTATTTATGAGACACTACACTAGGCGTCTTTTTCCGTAGGCTTAGTCGGCGTGCTAGCGAAGCGGGCGAAGTCGCGCGTGTAGGTGGTGTAGTAGTTGTCCTCTCCGGCAAGCATGGAGGCCAGCTTCGCGCTACCGTCCGGCATCCGCTGATACCGCACCCGTGCGAATAACCCCGCTGACTTAAGTTCGCGAAGTACCGCATTGTGGTAATGGGCCGCCCCGCCAGAGTCGCCCATGAATTTAGGCCTCAGGGCATCGCGATACAGATTAAATTCGACGGTAGCCATATCCAAATCTTTTTCGGCCAGAAGCTTCGGCTCGCAGTACTTGTGAATTAGCGCGAGTTCCTCAAGGCTGGCGGCCGAGAGGCTTATCAGCAAATCAGTAAACCGCAGGAGATCGAGCTCGCCTATTTCGCCATCACTCCTGCTCCGTGCGCCGTTGATCAACGCATTGGCAAAGACCTCGCGCTTCTCTGCAATCTTCGGATCGGTAGCGGCTGCGACAATCTTGTGAGCGAACCGATTGCCATCCGGAGTCGCCAGATACCGCTCGGACAGCAACTGTTCCATATTGCCAATCTTCTCTGCGAGATAGTGCGCAAACTGCTCTAGGGCCTCTAGATCTCGCCTCTGCTGATACGCGTTAAAGGTGTCGAGGCTAGCCTTTAAGAGCGTCAGCTTGGCAACAGCGCCTCCGGTTAAAAGATCTTTTAAGACGTCGATTGACGGAGGAAGAGCGTCGTACATGACCCGATTATATCATCGGATGGTGCGTGACGTGCCCCTGAGAATCTAGGCCGATTTTGAATTACGGAATCCGACGTAGACATTTTTCTAAAGTCCTAATCTCCGGGAATTTGCGCTAGTATCTGCGCGTGAACAGCTTACTCGAACCGGCGCGTCTGGGCGGCTTGGCTTTGAAGAACCGCATCGTCATGGCTCCCATGACCCGTGCGCGCGCAGGAGCTTCCCGCGTCCCGAACGATCTGATGGCGCAATACTACGCCCAGCGCGCCGACGCGGGGCTCATCCTGACCGAGGCGACCGTCGTCTCGCCGCAGGGGATCGGCTACGCCGACACTCCGGGCATATGGTCCCCGGAGCAGGTCGAGGGCTGGAAGAAGACGACGGCCGCGGTCCACCGCAAAGGCGGCCTTATTTTTATGCAGCTCTGGCATGTCGGACGCATCTCCGACCCGATGTTCTTGAACGGCGAGCTTCCGGTCGCGCCGAGCGCGATCGCGCCCAAGGGAAACGTCAGCTTGGTGCGGCCTGAAAAGGCGTTCGTCGTTCCGCGGGCGCTGGAGCGCTCGGAAATCTCCGGCATCATCGAGGCGTACCGGATCGGCGCGCGGAACGCGATGCTGGCGGGCTTCGACGGCGTGGAGATTCACGGGGCGAACGGCTACCTGCCGGACCAGTTCCTGCAAAGCTCGACCAATCGGCGCACCGACGATTACGGCGGGCCGGTCGAGAACCGGGCGAAGTTCCTGCTCCAAGCCGTCGACGCGGCCGTCTCGATCTGGGGGCCGGATCGGGTCGGCGTTCATCTCTCTCCGCGGGCCGACGTGCACGACATGGGCGACGAGAATCTCAAGGAGACGTT
>CAIQSZ010000278.1 GCA_903874575.1 uncultured Elusimicrobia bacterium | reverse complement strand
CCTGGGGCTACCTGGACCTGCTGAATCCCGACCTGCCGTGGCGCCTCAAGCTGCCCGCCGGCGTCGAGCCGCGCTTATCCGCGATGACGCTGGCGCTGGGGCCGGGCGCGGGCCGCGCGTTCGTGGACTCGCTGCCGTTCGAGCGCCGCCTGCGCGCCCAACTGCGCGACGCGCTCGCCCTGGCGTTCTCGGACAAGTCGCCGCGGACGGCGCCGCCGCCCCCGGTCGCGGCCGCGGTCAAGCGGGCGAAGCCGGGGCTGGCGCCGTCCGCCTTGAAGGCGTGCTTCCTCCAGGGCAAGGATCTCATCGCGCTGGGCCGCAGTCCCGGCCCGGAGTTCCATGAGACGTTGGACGAGGCCGCCCGGCTCCAACGGCGCGGCCGGCTGCGCAGCCGCGCCGCCGCGCTCGCCTGGTTGGAGCGTCGTTGACCCCGCGCGCGGCGCTGGCTTCCCTTGATAATACGGTGGAAAACCGTCGGGCAAAACGCTAGAATCCCGACGTAATGCAGCGCCAGGACGTCGTTTTCTCAGGCATGCGCCCGACCGGGCGACTGCACCTCGGAAACTACTGGGGCGCCCTTAAGAGCTGGGTGGCCCTGCAGGACCGGTTCTCCTGTTTTTTCAGCATCGTGGACTGGCACATGCTGACCACCGGCTACAGCGACACGTCGAAGCTTCGGGACAACGTCTCGGAGATGACCCTCGACTGGCTGGCCGCCGGCCTGGACCCCGCGAAGTGCGTGATCTTCCGTCAGTCCGACGTGCCGGAACACGCGGAGCTGGCCCTGATGCTGGGGATGGTCACGCCCCTGTCCTCCGTCGAGAACAATCCGACCTGGAAGGAGCAGCTCCAGGAACTGTCCAAGACCAAGGCCGGCCTCGCCGCCGAAGGCGGGCAGACCCGCTACGAGGAGAACAAGCAGGGCGCGAACTACGAACTGCGCACCTACGGCTTTCTGGGCTACCCCGTGCTGCAGGCGGCGGACATCCTGCTCTACCACGGCAACAAGGTTCCCGTCGGACAGGACCAGCTTCCGCACCTGGAGCTGTCGCGCGAGATCGCGCGCAAGTTCAACAAAGCGTTCGGGGAGATCTTCGCGGAGCCTCAGCCGCTGCTGACGCCGACGCCGAGGGTTCCCGGCTTGGACGGCCGCAAGATGTCCAAGTCCTACGGGAACTCCATCGAGATTTACGAGAGCCCCGCGTCGCTCGAGACCAAGGTCAAGGGGATGTACACCGACCCCGGGCGCAAGAAGGCGACCGATCCGGGCCGCCCGGAGCCGTGCGCGGAGAACCCTCCGGGATGCACGGCGTACGCGATGCATAAGCTCTACGCCGACGAGTCGTTCGTGAAGGCTCGCGGCGAGGCTTGCCGCGCGGGAGAGATCGGCTGCATGGCCTGCAAGAAAGAACTGCTCTGCGAGATGTCCGGCCCGTTTGACGAGTTCCGCCGCCGCCGGGACGCGTACGCGGCGGAGGGCGGCGTGGAAAGGATCCTGGCCGAGGGGGCGCTCAAGGCGCGCGCCGTCGCGGGAAAGACCATGGACGAGGTCCGCAAGGCGATGAGGCTTCGATGACCGAGAAGGGCTATCAAGTCACGCTGGAGCTGTTCGAGGGGCCGCTCGACCTTCTGCTGTTCCTGGTCAAGAGGGATGACCTCGACATCCATAACATTCCGATCGCCCACATCACCAAGGAGTACCTGGGCTGCCTCGACTTGATGAAGGAGTTCAACCTCGAGGTCGCCGGCGAGTTCCTGGTGATGGCCGCGACTTTGATGGCGTACAAGTCGCGCTCGTTGCTCCCCAGCCAGGAATCGCCGGAGGAAGAGGGCCCGGATCCGACGAGCGAGCTGGCGCAGAAGCTCCTCGAGTACCAGAAGTTCAAGGAAGCCACGAAATACCTGGCGGCGAAGTCCGCCGAGATGGAGGACGTGTTCTTCCGCGGCGCGCCGCACTTCGAGGAGGCCGACAAGTCGCCGAACCTCTCGCTGTTCGAGTTGATGGATCACATCCGCGCCATCCTGGCCGACGCGCAGGACGACTCGCGCGAGGTGCTGGGCGAGGAGTTCCCGATCGAGGAGAAGATGGAGAAGATCCTCTTCCTCCTCTCCGAAAAGCCCGTCATCGACTGGGAAGAGCTGTTCGCCGACGAGCGCAAGCGTCGCGGCATCATCGCCTGCTTCCTGGCCATGCTTGAGCTGACCAAGCTGCAGAAAATCTTCGTGCGTCAGGACGCGAACTTCCGCAAGATCCGCATCTTCAAGAAGGAGACCTCCGCCGATGAAGACCCCCCCGCCGTCGCAGCCCCAGAGCCCGGAGCCGACGCAGGCTCCGACGCCCGGCCCTGAGGCCGACAGATCGGAAGAGCGTCGTGTAGGGAAAGAGT
>CAIQSZ010000277.1 GCA_903874575.1 uncultured Elusimicrobia bacterium | reverse complement strand
GGAGGCGCCCCTGAACACCTCGGGCAGGGCGGTCAGATGCGCGCCCACGGCGTACAGGATCATGCCGGCGTGCGTGACGACGAAGACGAGGAAGATCGGCACCAGGAAGGTCACCGACTCCTTGGCTCCCCGCAGGTTCAGCAGCAAAAGCAGGAACAAGGCGGCCGCGGCGGCGAGCAGCTTGGTGCCCGCCCAATGCGGCGGCAGGAAGGAGTACAGGGCGTCGCAGGCCGAGGCGATCGACACCGAGATCGTCAGCACGTAGTCGACCAGCAGGGCGCAGCCGGAGACCACGCCGGCCCTCTCTCCCAGGAGCTTGGTCGCGACGAGGTAGCCTCCCCCGCCTCCGGGGAAGTGCTCGATGAGGTTCGAGTAGGCGATCGAGATGACGAAGATCGTGACCGCCGTCATGGCGATGAGGAGCAGCGCCAGATGCGTGTGGGCGCCCAGCGCCCGATAGGCTTCGTCGGGCCCGTAGGACGAGGAGGACAGCCCGTCGGCGCCCAAGCCCACCCAGGCGAGGAAGGCGGCCAGGGAGATCTTGTGGAAGACGTTCGGGTCCCGGATGTCCCGCGGCTCGCCCAGCAGCAGCTGCTTCAGTCGGCTGGCCATGCCCCTACGGTACTCCGGGGGGGCGTTATGAATCCATTAACGCCGCGAGTGCGGTATCATCTGCGGATGAGACGGATCACGGTCGCGCTTTTCGGGGCGCTTATCCTTGCCGGCGGCGCATCGATCTTGCGCGAGCGCACGGCCGCGGAACTCGGCCGGCTGGACGCGGCGGCGGGGGAGTCGTTCATCCCTCCGGCGAACGAGGCCGCGAGGCGGTCGCTGGCGGCCGCGGCCTCAACCTACGGCCGGTCCATGACGGGCAAGCTCTTCGATCCCCTTGTGGGCCGGTGGGGCGGGGTCCTCGCCAAAATCGGGTTCGTGGAGTGCACGGACGTGCCCGTGCGCGCCTATCAGGCCGCCGGGGTCCCGATAAAAATCCTTCTGCGCCGGTCCGCATCCGAACACCCCGAATGGTTCGAAACCTCTCCGGACAATTTAATCGGGAACCGCCTCTTCTTTCATAGGGCGTGGAACTATCTCTCCCTGTTCCGAAACCATACGGCGCTCACCGTCGGCACCGAGCCGCAGACGGGGGACTGGGTTTTCTATGGAAAGAAGCACGTCGGTCTCGTGATCGAGACGGGCAAATACGGGAACTTCTTGGCGGCCGAGGCCAGCCCGGTGAGGGGCCGCGTCGTGCTGAGCGACGCGGCCTACCTGAAGCGCGTCTGGGGCTCCCCGACGGCGTTCGGCCGACTGAAACAGCGGGACGCTCCTCTTCCGTAAGCACGCGTTCGGTCTTCCCGCCTAGCATTACGGAACCTGAATACCTAACTACTTCATTTAAAATATTTTGGAGATATCTGATTGTTTCTTGAGGCGCTCTTACTGGCACTAGCATACTCGCCATGGCACCATTCTTCATGACGGGAACGCATTACGTTGGTCCGGAAGCCCTTAAACGGTTCTTTCGCCGCATTTCAATTTTGGCGCCGTTGGCTCTGGCGCATGCGAACGTCGCGGCGGCGGCAATCATGAGGGCGGTGCCGTCCGCGTTTGAAAGGAGTCCCACAACGGTCGTAATGAACGCTGCCGCGTTGAATCCCCTTTCACTTATTCAAGCCGGTCTCATTTCGCAAGCCGAAGCAGGCGTGGCCATGAGTCTAAGGGCCATGACCACGCTTATCCAAGAAGCCCATCCGACAGCCGCGAAAGTTTCGATCGTGCGGCAGGGAGATCATATCTCCGTTCTGCCGGTCATAAAAACACCGGAACCTGCTGGGGAGACGACGTTTAGAATAGGCCACCTGCCCAACGTGCACATCCCGGGCAGGTATCGCGTCCAAGACCTTTCGGATGAGTTAGCCGCCCAAGTCGCGCCTTTAGTCCAAAGCGCCCGGGCTCCCGAGGCATTGGCGAGGATTTTCGATTCCGTGCCTCGCAGTTCCTGCTTCACGGTTCATGAACGCTGGGGTCATCCCGCGCTGGAAACGCCGCCCGATTGGGTGCTTATTCCACCGGGGAATTTCTGGATGGGGAGTCCTGAGGGCGAAAAGGGACGCGATTTCGGCGAATCTCTCCACAATGTAACGCTGACGCACTGGATCCAAGTCGCCGAAACCCCGACGACGAACAGACAGATTTCGGATGTAATGCGAGTTGGTATCTTATCGCCCCAAGAACGGGAGCATCCGGTCGTGGGGGTTTCGTGGCTGGACGCCACGGTATACCTCAACGCGCTTTCGCTTGCGCGCGGATTGGAGCCCGCCTACAAATTCTTCCTGCATCCTGATGGGTGGATCGTCAACGCTCTGGCGAACGGACCCAGTATCTATACGACGGAAGGATATAAACAAGATCGAGCCGGATATCGGCTTCCGACTCGAGCGGAACAGGAACGTTATATCAGGGCCGGCACGGAAACTCCTTACTGGTTTGGAAACAATGACGAGCTAGACGCCCATACCCGGCACCGGGGAAATTCCGGCGGACGAACTCACGCGGTGCGTTCTTTCCCGAGCAACCCATGGGGCCTATACGACGTGCACGGCAACGTGTGGGAATGGGTGCATGATCGCTACGCTCCACAGGCGACCAGCCATGAGACCGATCCGGCGGGCGGCTTTCCCGAAAATATGAACGGCGTCCTTGGAGGGGGCTCTTTCCAGAGCTTCGCGAGGGCCCTAAGATCCGCCGCCACTCACAGTGCGCTCATTATTGAGGGTGCCGGGCACATCGGATTCCGCGCCGTGAGGACTCG
>CAIQSZ010000276.1 GCA_903874575.1 uncultured Elusimicrobia bacterium | reverse complement strand
GGAACTGGCGCGGGATTTGATGCGCCGGAGAATCTGATAGAATCCCCGCCCGACCCCTTGACGAAACGAGGGGCCGGTCCTACACTTGGACTATGCCGAAAATGAAGGTCGCGACGAAGACCGCCAAGATCAAGAAGACGAAGACGCCCGCCGAAGACCATGAGGAATCGCGCGAGCGCCATACGGCGGAGAAAGTCATGCAGACCGTCCTCGCCGAGCACAAGGCCGAGTCCGAGGTCCGCCGGCTCGATCAGTGGGTGTCCATCGAGTGCCCGCATTGCGGCGAGGCCGGCGAACTCCACGTGATCGCCGAAATGGACGGCCAATCGATCGACCAGAATTGCATGGTCTGCTGCCGCGCGTTCGTCGCCCACGTCGAGGTCGAGGAAGACGAGGCCCACGTCGGCGTCGAGGCCGCCTAGCCGCCTCGACGCCGAACGTCCGCGTTCAGGGCTTCTTCGGCGCGGGCTCCGACTTGGGAGCGTCGGCATTCACGATCTCAAGCAGTTCAACCTCGAAGACCAAGGTCGCGCCGGACGGTATGGTCGGCGGGTGGCCGTTGTCTCCGTAGGCCGCGTCGGACGGGCAGACCAGCTTGGACTTGCCGCCGACCTTCATCGCGGCGACGCCGTTGGTCCAGCACGGTATGACGTTCTTGAGCGGGAACGTCGCGGGTTCGCCGCGTTTATAGGAACTGTCGAACTCGGTCCCGTCGATCAACGTGCCGCGGTAGTTGACCTTGACCGTGTCCTCGTCCGAGGGCTGGGCGCCGGATCCTTGCGCGATGACTTTGAGGAAGCCGCCGCCGTGAATCGGCTTGACGCCGTCTTCCTTAGAGAACTTCTCGGCGAACTCGGCGCCTTTCTTCTTGTTCGGCGCGGCCTGGGCGGCGTTGTTGGCCGCGACGCGCTTCTGCTGTAGCTCGCCGACCTTCGGCAGGTAGAGGTCGATGCGGACGGCCGGATTCTTGCCGGTCTCGCCGTCGCGCAGACCCTGGGTGAAGGCCTTGAGCTCGGAGTCCTTGAAGCCGACGGGAGCGAGGTTCTGCCCCAGCCGGAAGCCCCAGGCGTAGATGGTGCGGTCCTCCTCGGTCTTGAACGCCTCGCCGGAGGCCGGCGCCTTGGGGTCTTTGGGAGCCTTCGGCGCGTCGACGGCTTTAAGCGGGGTCGCGGAGAGTGCGAGCACGACGACGGTTTCAAGCAAGCGATTCATGCGTTCATCCTCCTTAAAGTGAGCAATGATAGCACAGGATCGGGTTCCGACGCCTGCGGCCGCGCGGACTCGGAGCGGTCCTAATTGATTACAATCCGTCACATGAAGGAAGGGGCGCGGCGCAACGTCGTCTGGTTGGGGACGGTCAGCCTCCTTGCCGACGTCGCCGGCGAGATGATCGCGCCGATCCTGCCGCTCTTCCTGACGGTCACTCTCGGCGCCCCGCCGACCGTCGTCGGCCTCGTCGACGGCGCCGCCGAGATGTCCGCTTCTCTGTTTCGCGCCGTCGGCGGCTGGTGGAGCGACCGCGCGGGGCGGCGCAAGCCGACCGTCGTCCTAGGCTATTCGCTCTCGGCTATGGCCAAGCCCCTGCTGGCGTTGGCCGGCGGCTGGCCCGCCGCGCTGGCGTCGCGCGCGCTGGATCGCGCCGGCAAGGGCCTGCGCGGCACCGCCCGCGACGCGCTGATCGCGTCCTCCGTCGAGAAGGAGCATTTGGGCGGCGCGTTCGGCCTGCATCGCGCGATGGACACGGCCGGCGCGGTCATGGGCCCGCTCGTCGCTCTTTGGATG
>CAIQSZ010000275.1 GCA_903874575.1 uncultured Elusimicrobia bacterium | reverse complement strand
CTGCGCCGGAACCGGAGCGGCGGGCGCCTGCGGAGCGGCCGCGACCACCGGCTCCACGGGAGCCTCATGCCGGACGGGCGCCTCATGCCGACGCGGAGCGTGCCGGCGGGGCGAAGCGGACGCGACCGCGGGCTGCTCGGCTTCGACGACGGGTGGAACCGTCATGAACTCCGGCGCCGACGGCGCGGGCGCCGTCGCCGCGGTTTCGGGCGCGGGCTGCGGCGCATGCTTTTTTGAAGAAGTCGTTTTGTAGTAAGTGACCCCACCGGTGATCAGGGTCAAGGCGATGAGCGCGAGCTTGTGCATTTTTTCCTCCCTTGCAAATGGCGACCTCCAAATGTTACACGGAAGCGCCGACCGCCACAAGAGACATTGGGCCCTCGGCCCGATAGGCCGCAAGACCTACGGCCGGGCGGGGCGTCTCAGCGCGCCAGCTTGCCCGCGTCGATCATGCCCCAGCCCTGCTGCTCGGCCGCAAGCAGAGGAAGCGGCTTGGCGGCGTTCTTGAGTTGCTCGTAGACGCCGTCCGGGCCGTAGAGGCCCGTCCAGTCCAGCGAAATCGCCAACGCCGCCAGCCCCGCCACGTGGGGCGCGGACATGGAGGCGCCGGAGCGGGAGATCAGGCCGCCGCCGAGATTGTCGGAGACGACGTCCACGCCGGGAGCGACGAACTTCACTTCCGGGCCGCGGCTGGAAAAGCCGGCCGGACGGTCCCGCTCGTCGGACGCGGCGACCGCGATGGTCTCGGGGTAGGCGCCGGGGTAGCGCACCGCCCCGTCGGAATCCCCGGAATTGCCGGCCGCCGCGACGATGACCACGCCCAGGTCCTTGGCCGCGCGCACCGCGCGGTGCAACGCCTCGGAATCGATCTCCGCGCCCAGCGACATGTTGGCGACCTGCATGCCGTTCTTGGCGGCCCACACCAGGCCGTCGATCACCTCCGAGAGGCTGCCGCGGCCCTCCGCGTCCAGAACCTTGACCGCGTACAAGCGCGCCTTCGGCGCCACGCCGACCACGCCCTTGCCGTCGCGCGCCGCGGCGATGATGCCGGCGACGTGCGTGCCGTGGCCGTTGTCGTCCTGGTAGTCTTGCGGCCTTTCGGTCTGGGCCAGCGCCGAATAGCCGCCGTCCACCTTCTCCTGGAGGTCCGCGTTGCCCAGGTCGATGCCGGTGTCGATGACGGCGACCTTGACGCCCGCGCCCTCGGTCACGGGCCAAGCGGCGGGCGCATGCACGCGGCCGACGCCCCAGGTGAGCTCCGGGCGGCGGGCGAGGCTCTTGGCGGCCGCGAAGCCGGGAACCTGCTCGATCCACTTCACGCGCCGGTCGGCCTCCACGGAAACGATGTCCCCGTCGGCCCAGGGCTTTTCGAGCCGGCGGCCTTCCGGCAGGTCCACGACCGCGGCGGAAAACTCCTTGTCCGAGTTCCCCTCCGTGGCGATGTGCGCCTCGGCGCGGACGTCCAGGGCGGCCAAAGCCGCGTCGCGGCCCGCGCGCTTCACGTCCGGCCGGAAAACGACGATCCAGCGCTTCGACCCGGCCGGCGGCTCGGGGAGCGGGCCGCCCCGCGCCATGGAAGTCAAGAGCGCCGCCAGCGCGGCCGTCGTCAGGGGTCCCATGTTCTTCGCGCCTCCGTGCCGTCCACGGAGATTATCCCGGAGACCTATAGAACGGATGAGCCCGATGGACTATCCCTATCTAGGTCTTTAGACCCTGTTTCCGGAGAGGACCCGTTGACGAAAACGAAAGCCGGGGCTATACTTCGAAAAGCGGGGCGTGAGGAGGCGGCGCCATGAAGAAGATTTCAAAGACGGGCGGACGGCCCAAAGGGCACGGCCGCAAATCGAAAAACGCGCGGCCCCTGGAGTTCGGCCGCGACTGGAACGAACTCGAAGCCCAGGCCGACCGGCTCAAATTCGACTGGATGAGCCTGTCCGTCCAGCTCGGCATAGGCGGCGGCAAGCCGTTCGGCTGATCAGTCCTCTTCGCCGCGGCGGCGCCTGAGACGCACGACCCGCGAGAGCTCGCGGCGGCCGTAGCGCTCCAGCAAGGCCTCGGCCGCGGCGAGAAGCCCGCCCGCCCAGCGGCGGGCGCGCGCGCCCTCCGTCAGCGCGTGCGCGTCCAGGCGCGAGACCTCCG
>CAIQSZ010000274.1 GCA_903874575.1 uncultured Elusimicrobia bacterium | reverse complement strand
GGCTGGAGCTGGTCCATCCCATACATCGGCGGACTCTACGCCTTGGCTTGCCAGGTAAGGCCCGACGTAACGCCTGAACTGTTCTGGCGCAAAGCTTTGGAGACGGGTGACAGCGTCACGGTCAAAAAGAACGGCAAGGAATTTCGTCTGGAACGCATCGTTAATCCGCGCAAGCTCATCATGAGCTTGAAGGAAACGGCAGCGCGCCCACTCTTCGAGTAATATGTCAAGAAGTGTTGGGCGCACTAAACTAGGTCTGCCAGAAGAGCATCACCTTTGAAACCAATAAGTCGAACGACGGAGCGGTTTAAGAAAATAGCCTTTCCTTTCCTCGCCTACGTGCTCAAGCGTCTTGGCCTCGAAACCGGGATTCTGGGCGAAGTCGACGCTCGGGAAAAAGCGGCATTGATCCTTTCGAGCGTTTTTCTCCGTCCGTTCGCCGCGCCGTCCCTCTCGCAATTCTGGATTCGGTGGAATCCCGTTTATGGCTACTTCCTCAGCAGATACGTCTATAGGCCGCTGCGAACGGTCTTCCCGCGCTCGCTCAATGTCCTCGTGACGTTCGCGTTCTCTGGATTCATTCTTCATGATGCATTCTTATGGCGTGCCGCCGGCGGACCTCCCTTAGCGACCACGACATGGTTCGTCGTCATCGCACTCGGGATTCTCTGTTCCGAACGCGCGCGCCGCCGCGCACGCCTCTTTTTTGACCGCGACGTGGATTCTCGCAGCTTCCGTCCGAAAGTCGTTCGGGTTCTGACGCAAGCGCGGGACGGACCTGCACTTCAAAGGTCGGAGCAGGTCAAGGACGACTGATGCCGCACCCAACGACCTCTTCAGAGTCGTGCTCGGACATGACGACCACATACGTCCCGGCGGCAAGAGCCTCGGGAATTAACTCCAAGCCCGCGAAATCGTCCTTATCGCCAAGTCTGAGATCTATGAAGCAAATCTCGTTACGCTTGCTCTGGATCTTTCCGCGCGAGGAATTCGAATTTCCTCTGGCGGCTGTCTTTTTTGGGGGGTGCGCCTCGGGGAGTTCCTCGAGCGGGCAATGGCCTGTTTAAGGGCACTGAGGCGAAAGCCGTTTCGGACTCGGTCTCCGGTCTGTCGAGTTCCACATGTAGGAAGAGAGGAGAAGACTGTGGAGGCGGCGGATTGCTCCGACAGGGCGCTCTTAGGCGGGAACGACGAGCGAACGGGCCAGGGCGTCGACGAACGAGGACGCGGTGGGCCAGCGCTTGGCGGGCTCGGGGTCGAGCGCGCGGGCCAGGGCGGCGTCGGTCCCGGCGGGCAAGCCGGGGCGGACTTCCGCGGCGGGGCGGTACATCTGCTGGGCTTTCATCATCATGCCGCCGCTGGGAAACGGCGTCTTGCCGGTCAAGGCCTCATAGGCGCAGGCGCCCAGCGCGAAGATGTCGGCGGCGGGGCCGACGGCCGCGCCGCGCTCCTGCTCCGGCGCCATGTAGGCGGGCGTGCCCGACACCTCGACGCGCGACATCGTGGACATGGTCTCGGCGACGCGGCGCGCGATGCCGAAGTCCATGACCTTCGCGCCGTCGCCCGAGAGCATGATGTTCGCCGGCTTGAGGTCCTTGTGCACGACCCCCGCGTGATGCGCGTAGTCCAGCGCGCGCCCGATCTGCCGCAGGACGCCGACCGCCTCGGCCGGAGCCAGAGGGCCGCGGCCCAGACGCTCGTGCAAAGTTTCGCCCGACATCTTCTCGAAGACGAGAAAGATGCCCTCGGCGTCCTCGTGGATGGCGTGGATCTCGACGATATTGGGATGCTTGAGCGCGGCGACGGTCCGCGCTTCCTTAAGAAAGCGGGAACGCTCGCGGGGACTGTCGGCGACCTCGGAACGCAGTTTCTTGAGCGCGACCGCGCGCTGAAGCCCCAGGTCCAGCGCCTCATACACCACGCCCATGCCGCCCTGTCCCAAAGTCTTCACTATCCGGAAGCCCACGGGCGCCGCGTCCGGGCGCGCGCCGCGCGCCAAGAGATCGTGGTCCTCGCGGCGCATGGCCAGGCGCACCGACGTCTCGCCGCGCTTGCGGAACAGCGCGAACGAGAAGAAGAGCAGCGCCGTGCCCACCGCGGCCAGCCACACCGCCGTGGAGCGAGGACGCCTCGACGTCTCGGATGAGGTTGCGGTTGCGGGACCCGCGGACGCCTGCTGGTAGAGCTGGTCGAACTGAGAGTCCAGCGCCGCCGCCTGTTTAAGATCGGCAAGCCGGCCCACGAGGTCGCCCAAGGCGTCGTGCGCGCCGGCGCGCGCCACGAGCAGCTGCGCGTCGTTCGGATACGCCTGCAAAGCCCGGTTCGCTTCCTCCAAAGCCTGCCGCGCATGGCCCATATCCACCATGTCGTCGATCAAAGTGCGCCGCGCGCGGGAATCCGCCGGCGCCAGCGCCAGGGCGTCCTTGGCGTCCCGCGCCGAAGGCTCGTAAAGACCCGCCTGGCGCCTCACGAGCGCGCGAAAACGCAGGGCCGCCTCGTCGCCCGGATTGTCGGCCAAGCGCCTGCTGAGCAAAGCCTCGGCGCCGGACAGATCGCGCACCTGGAACTTGCTCACCGCTTCACGCACGAGGGGAGAGGCCGTCCTCATGCCGTCGTCCCGGCGCGCCGCCGCCGTCGCGGCCAAGGTCGCGGCCGCCATCCCCGAAGCCGCCGGCTCCGCCGAGCCCGTTCCCATCCCCGGAAATCCTATCGTCGTCGCCAACGTCGGCGTCGTCGTCAATGCCGCCCCGGGCGGCAACGTCCCCACCGCTTCCCCGCGCAATCCCGCCAGAAAATCCTTCACGCGGTCCTTGACCGTCGTCTCCACCTGCAACCGCCGCTCCCCCGACTGCGCCAGCACCTGTATGTCCTTATTATTAGGATCGCGCGCCAACGCATCCTTGGCCAGCGCCGTCGCCGCCGCATAATCGCCCGCCTCGCTCAGCTGCGCATACTTCTGTTGCACCGCCGCCGTATCCATCCCCGCCGCGCTTCCCGCCGAACTTCTTGCCGCGGCACCCGCCCCACTCCCCGCCAACCCGCCCACCGCCTTCCCCGCCTCGCCGATTGCCGCGCCGACCACCCCGCCGACCGTCGCGACAGCCCCGCCGCGCGCCGCGCCGTTACCCGTCGGCGCATCCGCATTCCCCGTCATCTCATTGGACGCTCCAGCCACAGAAACCGCGTCGGCATCGCCACTCGCAGTCACCGACTTAGGTGTCGATCTTCGTGATCTTACGCTTTTACTCTGCTTGGTATCGGCGATATCATCATTATGGTTGCCCTGAG
>CAIQSZ010000273.1 GCA_903874575.1 uncultured Elusimicrobia bacterium | reverse complement strand
GTGATATTTTTTCTCCTAACCAAGATATTTCGAAAGGAGCATCTTCAATGAGAGTCCCCGCATTTATCGCGCACATCTCAAAGGCTGCAGCATAGAGACCGACTTTCAAAGTTGATCCCACAGGTCTTGGGATATCAAGGACGGGATAAGATCCATCCGAGGACCCGAAGTAGCGCGAAAATATAATACCTCTCTCAGATACACTGCTGAGCATAACGACTGCGTCGAGAGCCTCACCACCATCAACCAATTGACGTATTCGGTCGAGCCGCGAGCCGATGCGTTCAATAACACGTCCCTCAAAATTATTGGCAAGTTTTCGGGGCACTCGATGCGAGTCCACCACGTACTGAAGCACCTCGGAGTATTTCAACGTGTGGGGGCGATGATTACCGATCCCATTATAGAAGTCGGAGAACAATTTCAAATCGACTGCACCATTCTTTCGCGCCCGAGAATATCGCAGTGCAACTTTGAACATCCGTGCGGAGCCTAGAACTGACCCAAGGAAAAGCATCCGTTTAAAATAAGTGTTCGGAGTAACCCGAGTCCGAGTCCACTGAAGCGACTTCATAATGCCAATCTGGAACGGCCCCACCGTATAGTTTTTCAATTTCGAGCCGAAGCTCAACGCGAGGGCACACGAAATGCTGCCGAAGACATACTCCATGGCCCGCACTTCCCACGGTCGAGCCACCCCCTCTATTTGCAAAATGCTTTTCGCTAGCGCAAATTGCTGCGAGGAAAATCCGAGCACCGCAAAAGCATTTGAGAATTTAGGTGAAACAGGGAATGCCGCAAACTCGGCTAATAGGCGACGGCGGGAATCTTCGAATGGCGTGCCAACACCTTCCCCTATTTTCATACCGCAAGCCAGGAACTCAATGAACACAATTTCATAAATCTAGTTTTGGCAAAGTTTTCTGGGACAGGGTTAGGGTTCAACGCTGCTTGCACTTGAACACCTCATTAGCCTTCACCTCTTCACCGTTGGCGTTACTGAAGTCATAAAATAGTCCGGTTCCATCAGGCTTAAGGACAAATGCGAAGTGTCCTTTGGGACCCCAATCCCACCTAAGATTTATGCCCTTGCGTTGAAATATAGTTGCTTCTCCAGAATTACCTCCGTCATAAATGACAAACCCGGTGCCATTTAGATCTTGCGCGGAAAAGGTTCCCACCTCAACGAGTGTTTTCCCTCCGCTAGAATAATCGCTGCAAACCCAAGAAGTAAATTTCCCTGCCTTATCTTCACTGATGGACTTACCTTCTAATGAAATTGTCCTTGGCCCTCTAAAGGCGACTAAAGGAGACGAAGCACAGCCAGACAACGCAATCAGTAAAACGACAGGCCCTGTATATTTCATGACTTCTCCCGGACGCCTAACTATTATTCGGCCGACCGACTTAATTCGATGTGAGAATTAATTCCATCCGAATTATATAGGCAATACAAGCATTTAGCGCAGATTTATTTGGGCGAGGCAAATCGTGATAGGCGGCCATGCCTTTCACAGAGAGTCTGGGCTTTCGAACCTTGAGTAGTTGTGTCCTCGATTCGGACTTATGTTCACCGCTCTCGGCGACCTTCTCGACGGAGAGCCCCACCGGGAAGGGTAGACGTGCGCCTTGGAGGGGCCCCTCAAGGCTAGGTGACCTGTCAGGGTGAACAATTAGCTGCCCTCAACGAGTCATATCCTGAGCTAATCGCCGGACACATCCGCACGCATCAGACCAGATCTGCTACAGCCCAAGCCCCCGGCCGCGCTCGGTTCCATCTCGATAGTTGAACCGTCCGGTCCGCAGAGCGGTCTCAGCAGCGGCTTCATTCTCCCAGTATTCAGTGGAGTACCGCCCGGTCGGTTTACCATTCTCCGTCTTTCCAAGGTAGTAGCCCGCCTCCGAGCGACAGACCGAGAGCTCCGCCCTGACCTCTTCGACCTTCTTTGCCGCGCTGAGAAGAAATTCGACCTTTTGGGCGTCAGCCGCGGGAAGTTCCTTGGTCACGCGCGTCAGGTCCGCGACGTGAGAGCGGATCATGGCGAAGGCCACGGCATCCTCCGGACGCCCGATCGCCTCAAGAAGCGCGCGAGTGCTTTCGGGTTTTAAAAGTTCCCGCGCAACGGCCTGCTTCTCCACATCGTTGAGCGTTTTTAAACCGCGCAAGCTCTCAGTGACGGCGGCCAAATGGCGCTGGTATCCACGCATGATTATCTCGCTATCGCCCGCGTAGCTCAGAACGTCTTGGTTCGAAACGATAAGGGGAGCGATGATGTTCTCCGGAAGAGACGTTCGAATCACCTCATGCATGCGCCGAACGTCCCGGTCCGCCAATTCCCCCGCTAACAGAATCTTCGCCCCAGCTTCGCTCCGCGCGCGATCGCCAAAAGCCTCGTCCTGGACGCGTCGTTCCATCGCCGCGGCCTTCTCCAAAGTAGCGTCAATGCCGAACGTGTCCATTTTGAAATTAAGGATGCCCGCAACCTCGCGAAGCTCGGCCTTGTCGTCGGTGAACACCTGGATATCGTCCCGGGCGCGCGTGATCTGTACGAAGGTGTTCCGCTGATCCTGGAGCAGGGGAATGGCCGTGTCGGCGTCGACGACGACCTTGTCATAGGTCTGGCCCTGGCTCTTGTACGTGGTCAACGCATAGCCGTAGTCCAGCGCGGCGTACTTCTCGATGTCCACGCCGACCATCCGGCCGTCCTCAAGCCGGACGGTCAGGCCGCGCTCCGTCGCCTTAAGAACCTCTCCGCGCTCACCATTGCGGACGTCGAAATCCTTACTGTAGTCGTTCTTGAGAAAAGTAACGACGTCGCCGACCGCAAGCTCCCGCCGGACCGACTGCCTCGTGCCGTCCGTGTTTCTCCAGGTCAGGGTATAGGTCTTGGCCGTGGTGCGATCAATGACGCCTCGCTTTGCGAGGTCGTCGCGAATGAGGAGATTAAGATCGTCGCGACTCTCGCGGCTTCCGGCTAAAATCAGCGTGTCCTTGGCATACAGAGAAGCCACGGCCAGACGCCGCAGTGACTTGTCCCGGATCTCCGTGACGTGGCCGGTCCGTGCGAGGATATCGAGACTCTCGCGCATCTTCCCGGCTCGTGCCATATCGATGGCTTCGCGCAGGTCCTTGTTGCGCTGGCGGTAGTTTTCCGAGAGGCTGAACAACTGGCCGGACTCCTCCGCCGTCTCGACCAACCTGTCAAAAGGTCGCCCCGCGCCGACCGATTGGATTTGATTGCGATCTCCGACCAGGACGATCTTGTCGCCGTGCTTATCGGCCAGCCGCGTGAGCTCCGCCAAGCCGCGACTATCGACCATCGAAGCCTCGTCAATGACAAGAAGCCGAGGCCCACGCGGGGCCAAGGATTCGTCTTCTCGGCCCGCGGCACGCTCGCGCGCGAGGTAGGAGCTGACGGTCAACGAAACGATCCCGGACTCCTCCTGGAGCTTGCGGGCGGCGACGCCTTGAATCGCCAACCCGACGATTTCCCATCCCTTTTGACCGGCGACCTCCTGAACTGCCCGCAACATGGTCGTCTTGCCCGCGCCGGCGTCGCCCTGGACGACGACGGTCCCGCAATCGGCCGACAGGATGCCGGCCGCCGCCGAGGCCTGCTGCTCGGAAAGCCCGCGCAGACCAGTCCGCAGATTCCTTGCGACGTAATCGGCGATCAGGGATTTTGCGTCCTCAGATCGCAAGGCCAGCGCCGCCGGCACTGGTCGATCTCGGACGCACTCCCGATCCGCGCGCGTCATCTCCCAGGTCGTATAACGCCCGTCGTCTGTCGCCAGCAAGCGCCCGGCCCGGACCTCGGCAATGAGGCGCTGCTCGGCGACGGAATAGGTGATGGGCGCCCATGCCTCGCCCCGCGCCAGCTCGGTCAGGTACTCCGTGATGAGGACGTTGACCGTCACGGTGGCGCTCTGCTCGGTCGCCCGGCGGGCGGCGGCCTGCCAACGCGCGGCCTCGCTGTCGCCACGCTCACCCGCAAGCTCCTGGTGGGCCTCGACCGAGAACTGAGCCTCGCGGGCCCATGCCTCGCGCGAAGCAACACTGTCGGCTTTGTTTTGCGCGACGGTCTTGATTTCGTACTGCTCCAGACGAGCCTGCCAGTCCTCAAGGACGTTGCCCTTCTCGACCTTCGGGTCCTTTTCCTTGCGCGTCTTGCGCCAAGCCGCCATGTCGCGGGCGCCGCCTTTCTTGGCGGCGACGATATCGGCGCGTCGGCTTGAGAACTCTCGCTCGACGTCCATCGAGACGCTGTCCAGCCGCAGTTCCCCCTTCTTGGTGTAACTGACCGAATGACCGGCTTCTGTTAGGTTCGCCGCGAGCTTGGCGCGGTACATCGCTCCCCATACCTTATTGAAGTCGTGGCGCATGATCTTGCGGCCGTCGAGGGCCATGATCTTGTCGCCGTAGGCGGTCAGGTTCATCACGACGACGTGCGTGTGCAGGTGCGGCTCATGCTCACGGTTAAAGCCGTCTCGAACGGTGACGTAGGCCATATTACCCGTCCGCACGGAGCTGACATCGCCGTCCCTGAAAAGCTGCGTAGCGGCGGCGTAGCGCTCGACCTCGCGCATCGTCTCAAGAACGGCCCGGTCGTGGGCGGCGATGATCGACGGATCGCGGTCGGTCAGCAAGCCCGCCACGCTGACCGATTTCGGCGCCGAAAAGGTGAGGTCGATACCGATGACCTTGTGCTCCCGGGCGATGAGATTTCCCTGGGCGTTGCGGCTGGAGAGGAGGTTCGTCAGGTCACGTTCAGTGATGGACGCGCCGTCCTTGAAACCGAGCGCTTCGGCGAGGTCGCCATGGATGCGCGGCCCTCCGGCGACGCTCCTCCCGGGCAGGGATTCGACGCCTCCGGCTTGAGAAAAATAATAGTTCTCCTCGGAGGAGTGATAGGCCGCGATCTTGGCCGCACTACCCGTCAATTTGCAGCTTGTGAGCATCCCGGCCAAGATTATAACAGGCAACTGCCCTAAATACAATGGTGCATACAAAATCCGCGGCCGTAGAGCCGTCGCCGGAGCCAGGTGGGACCATTCCAGCGAGCGAGCGTCGCGGTTCGGATCGTCTGAGCGGCGGTCCGCATTCTTCTCTCCTTCCGGGGATGGGGAAGGAGACTGCAGAGGATGGGGGCGAGGGCCAGCTTCGCACTCCGGCGGCGGAGCGAACTGGCCCTGCCGGCTTGCTGGCAGGGCGAGCGCCCTGGTCCCGAAGGGCCGGGGGGCGGCGCAGCGGACGGATCGCTTCGGGCCGAAAGGCCGGAAGCGAAACGCGCCGGTGTGCGAGGACGCCAATCGGGGACGGCGGGTCCGTCCCGCAGAAGACGTGGCCAAAGGGCCCCCGGCATAAGCCGGGGGCCCGAGCGGTGTGCGTCAATCTTCGTCCGGCATCGCGATTGTTATGACCGGCTCCCCCTCGTCACCGGGACCGCAGAGGGCGCGCATCTTGACCGGCACCGGCTGGCCTTGCGGCGTTCCCGGCATGACGAACAGCGGCGCGAACTCGACGCGCTCGCCGTTCTTCCCGCGCCGAATCTCGTAGAGCAGGATCGCCAAGAGGTCCCAGGCCCTGCCGCCGAACGACTGGCCGAAGCCGTACAGCGCCTCCCCCTCGGCTGGCTTTGAAACGTCTCCCCGAGTGCCTTTGGCCCAAGGCACGAGAACCGCGAACACTCCCGCCGAAACGGCGACGGGATACTTGAATCCGGCCTCGCGAGCGAGGGCTGACACGTCCACCAGGACCCCGTCCTCGATGGCCTGCGCGCGCGAGTAGGACGAAATGACTTCCATGTCCTCAAACGGGTTGGAATGCTCGTTCATACGCTCCTCCATTCACAGAATTGACCAACAGATCGACTCTTTCCCGCAGAAGACGACGACCCCTACAGATACGGGAGCGGACGGTTCCCAACGGAACGCCTAAACGCGCCGCGACGGCCTCGTAGCTCATGCCTTCGAGGTCGCGAAGGGATACGGAACGCCGAACCTCCCTCGGAAGCCCGGCCATCGCCCGGTACAAAACGGCTTCCCCTCCTGCCCGTTCCATGCGGACTTCGATTGGAACGTCCGGGTCCGCCAGCGAATCCAGAAGCGTGAAGCCTCCGCCTGTTTCCATTTCCAGCGAGACACAAAGGCGGGAATGCCTCTTGCCGTCCAGAAATAGGTTCCGCAGGATAGTCCTAAGCCACCGCAACAGGGGTCTACGCGAGTCGTAGACCGCCGCGTACTGGAAAGCGCGGCAGCAAGCCGCCTGGACCAGTTCCTCGGCCTCTGGGAGATTCTTCGTCAGGCCAAGGGCGAAGGCCGTCAGTTCGGAACGTCCCGGTCCGATCAACAAGGAATCCATGTCCCGGCGCAGTTCCTCGGTCCGAAGCTCGCCGAGCAAGTCCGCGATCTCCCGATACTCGTCCGCATGATGAGCGCAACGGCAGAAACCGCCGCCGTCGCCACGGTTCCCGCAGGATTTCCCGCACGGGCATTTCCCGCGTAAGAGCGTCTTGCCGTCCGGCGTCAAAGTCGGCCCGGCCTTCTTCATCCGCCCCGTATTCTCGTAGGTTTTCATTTTCATTCCCTCCGAACGCCCGAAGGGCCGAGAAGTCCCGAGGCGCGGCCTGGATCGAGGATCTAAATGGCGGGACCCCCGGTAAAAACTGTTCGCGGGAGCGGGCAAGGCCCCGGAGCGAACTGATTTTTACCGAGAGGGAGGGCCGTTTAAGCCGCAGAGCCGGGCCGCGCGCTCCTGGGACGACGAGCGAAAGGGAATGAAAATGAAACCGGAGGAATACCAGGAGGGGCGGAGGAAGAAGGCCGGGCCGATGCCGTGAGACGTTCGAGCGTCCGCCGTCCGAACAGGTTGAAACCTGGTTCGGTTCCCGCTCGGCGCGCCGCCCAGCGCCGAGCCAAGCAGCCCGCCAGGGGCCGGCGGCGAGAGCCCCGGTCGCGGGCGGGGTGCGCCTGCCGGCGCCGTTTCAAGAGATCACCGCCCGGAGGGCGGCGTCCTCGGCCCGGCCGCAAGAGTCAACC
>CAIQSZ010000272.1 GCA_903874575.1 uncultured Elusimicrobia bacterium | reverse complement strand
CTCCGGTGAACGTCACTTCGCCCGGGCCTTCCAGGCGGACCGAGCCTTCGACGAACGACACATTCAATACGTCCCCGCTTCGGACGCGCACTTTCACTTTATCCCCCGCCTTCCGCAATGCGCGGGCGACGGCGGCGGCGGCGACGATGCCGGTGCCGCAGGCCAGGGTCTCGTCCTCGACGCCGCGTTCGTAGGTTCGCAGAAGCAGGACGCCGCGATGAATCTGGGCGAAATCGACGTTGGCGCCCTGGCGGCCGAATGCCTTATGGACGCGCAAGTCGCGCCCCAGTTCTCTCACGGGAACCGCTTCGACTTCGGGAACGAAGACGACGGCATGGGGCACTCCGGTATCTATGAAGTGAACCGTCCAATCGCGGCCGAGAGCTTTCAGTCTAAGGCCGAGGCGGAAATCCTTGGGCGTCGGCATGCTCACTTCGGCGCGTCCCTTCCCGGTCAGCGAGACGTTTAGGATGCCGCGAACTGTTTTAACGCCGAATCGAAGGCCTTTCGACCAGCCGCGCGCGGCCGCCCAGAGCGCGCCGCAACGCGTGCCGTTGCCGCAGAACGCGTAGGAACCGTCGGCGTTCCAATAATCCAAGCAGATGCGGGAGCCGCGGCGCGACAGCCCGAGAAGGCCGTCGGCTCCGACGCCGAAGCGGCGGTCGCAGAGACGCCGCGCCAGCGCCGCGCCCCGGCGTCCCAAGGCGCCTTCGATCAAGACGAAGTCGTTGCCCGCGCCGGACATCTTCCAGAAGCGTAGTTTCATTCGCGGTAGGACTTCCCCTCGCGGCGTGATTGGAGCCTGTTGATCTCCATGGAAAGCGCGCGGACGGCCCGAACGCCGAAGCCCTCGCGCTCGTCGGCGGACTTCACCGCCGCTAATTCGCGTTGGGCGCCCTCCAGGTCGTCGTCGGCCAATCGCGCGCGGGCGCGGACCCAAAGGGCCGCGGCGTCGCCGGGGGCGTCCTTGAGTACCGCGTCGGCCGCGGCCTTCGCTTCGTCGAACTTGCCGGCTTCCATCAGGACGAGAGCCCTGGCGCGGCGGGCTCCCGTGCCGGCGCCCAGTCCGGCGGCCGTCTCCAAGTCGTCGGCGGCGTCCCTCAGGTATCCTTGCGAACGGCGCGCGAAGGCGAGCAGGACGAACGTGTCGGCCCGGCGCGGCTCCAACTCCAGCGATCTGCGCAGGGCCAGGTCGGCGGTCTTGTACTCGCGCAGATCGAGCAGGACTTCCGCGTAGTCGCGCCAGACGTCGGCGCGGGTCTCCACGGATTCAAGCGCGGATTCATAATGCGCCGCCGCGCGGTCGAGGAAGCCGTTGCGGCGGTCGATTTCCCCCAGCCCCTGGTGCGCGTTCCAATGCTTCGGCTCGACGGCGAGGACGCGCATGAAGAGCGGGCGGGCCTGGTCGTCCAGGCCGTTGGCGTGCAGGATCATGGCCTGGCGCACCAGCAGATCCACGTTTTTTGGGAAAAGGCTGACGCCCAACTGGTACTGGCTGAGCGCTTCGTCCGGACGGCCGATCTTCTGTAGGTCGTCGCCGAGCAGGATGTAGGCTTGGCGCAGGTCGGTGCCGCGCAAAGTCGCGATAAACTGCGGCGTGAGAGAGGCCAGAACCTCCCGAGGCTTGCCCGCCTCATGGAGCGCTTGTATCGGGCGAATGCGGCCGTCGGAGGGCTCGCTGAACATGCGCCAAGCTTGCGCCGGCGCGGCGGCCAGCGCCAGCGTCAGCGCGGCGGCGGCGCGCGACCGATTCACCGCGCTCCTCCAGCGGCGGACGTCCAGCCGCCGATCATTTTGGGCAGAGAGGCTAGGATCAAGGAATCTTCCGCGGAGTTCAGCGCTCGGGCCGCGGCGATGACGCCCTTCTCCATGGCTTCTGGAATACGAAAATCGTCGAACATCCCGATGTCGCCGACCGCCGGCTCGATGAGCGCGTTCGCTTGCTTGCGCTGCAGGCGCGAGAGATACGAGCCGCGGATGTCGATGACCTGCTCAAGGGCCTCCAGCACGCTCTTCGGGCGCGCGGAGGCGAAGTCGGTCTCCGTGATGCTGGCGACCGTCCACTCCGCCCCCAGCAGGCGAGCGGCGTCCACCGGGATATAGTCGACGACGCCGCCGTCGACGAGGTAGCGGTGGCGGTACTCCAGCGGCTGGAAGATGCCGGGTAGATTCATGCTGGCGCGTACGGCCGGGGCCAGTTCTCCGTCGCGAAAGATGATCGATTCGCCGGTGTACAGGTCCATCGAGACGCAGGCGAAGGGCTTCCTGGTCTGGTCGAAGCGCATGCCCTTGAGTTGCAGGCGGATCATCTTTTCCGTGTTTTCA
Source organism: uncultured Elusimicrobia bacterium (assembly GCA_903874575.1). Taxonomy (GTDB): domain Bacteria; phylum Elusimicrobiota; class Elusimicrobia; order UBA1565; family UBA9628; genus GWA2-66-18. Next base: position 1,259 of record CAIQSZ010000272.1, on the reverse strand, counting down.
GACGACAGCAGACGGTCCCAGAAGAGCAGGGAGATCAGGCGGCGAGACGAGAGGTCGTTGCCGTTCTCCACCTTGATCGTAGAGGCGATCTTCCACAATTCCTCGGGGGTCTTGCCTCCCGCGTACATGGCGCCCACGACCGCGCCCATGGAGGTTCCCGCGACCACGTCGATCGGGAAGCCGGCGTTTTCCAGGACCTTGATGACTCCCACGTGCGCGGCCCCGCGCAGCGAGCCCGCCGACAGCACCAGCCCGGTTTTCATGCGGCGGTTTGCCGGGGCCGAGCGGATTTCGCGCCACAGGTGATCATGCAGGAGGGCGTCCGCGGACAAGTCGAGCGCGGCGACGACGCGTACCGAGGTCAGCGCGGCCCAGGCGGCGAGAACGAGAGCGGAGCGCCGTCGCGTCAAGGAGAGATCTCCCGGCCGACGGCGCGCTCAAGCCGCGCCCGGGCCAGGAGATGCTCGGTCACGGCGGCGAGGTACGCCAGCCTCAGTTCCAGCACGCTCGCGCGGGCGCGGATGCGCGACAGCGCGGCGCCGGATTTTCCGGAAGCGGCCTCGTAGAGAGACTGGATGCGTCGGCTCTGCTGTTCGCGGCGCGGCAGTTCTTCCTGCCAGAAGCGCAGGGAGGCCGCGGCTCGACGGACCTCCAGGCGTACGTGTTCTTGGAGATCGGTGCGCGTCAACTGCCCCTGCCGCTGTTCCGCGCGCTTCTGCTTGAGTTGGCTGAACAGGTCGTAAGAGAAAGGCAGCTTCATGCCGACGGTGACGTCCCAGTTGTTCTTGTTCAGGGGAAAGTTCGACGCGGTGAGTTCGTAGTCTCCGGCGACGAAGACCGTCGGATATCGTCTGCTGAAGGCCAGGTTCACGCCGATGGAGTCGGCCTGCGCCTTGTAGGTCTGGGACTGAAGTTCGGGACGCAGTTCCATCGCCCAGAGCACGGAGCGCTCGACGTCGATCTTCACCGGCTCGGTCGTCAGCGTTCCCCTCACGTGGAAAGGGGTGTCCAACTCCAGGTTGAGCGCCTTGAGGAACGACAGCCGGGCTCCTTCCAATTCGTGCGCGGCCTCGGCGGCGCGCGAACGCGCGGACGCCAGCGCGGCCTCCGCTTCGACGGCTTCCCATGGGCCCGCGGCGTCGCCGGCGCCGCCGCCGGCCTGCAGCCCTTGCTCGGCGGCGAAGCGCTCCTGCGCGTAAAGGAGGCGATAGAACGCTTCCTTGACCTGCAAGGTCAGATCCATGTTGACCGAGTCGCGG
>CAIQSZ010000271.1 GCA_903874575.1 uncultured Elusimicrobia bacterium | reverse complement strand
GGCCGCGGCGGGCTTGGGCTCCTCCGGGGACTTGGCTCCCGGCAGGGACGCGCCCTTGGGCGCGCCTTTGGCGTTGACGCCGGCGACGATGGTCTTGCGCACGCCCTCGGCGAAAATAATGCGGCCGTTCTTGCGGTCGTAGAAGAGACGGAACTGGCTCTGCTTGGTCTGAGGCTCGTACGCCTTGCCGAGATTGTCGCGCTCCTGCTCCCAACCGGGGTTGTAGAGCATGCGTCCGCGGACGTCGACCTTGCCGGAAAGAATGGGCAGGCTGAAACGGATGCGGTAGAAGCCGTTGGTGTCCGAGACTCCGGGGTCGAAGGATGAGGTCGCGAAGCCGGACGGACGGGCCTCGCCCTCCTCGGTCGTGTTCTCGCCGCCGGCGACCGCACGCACGACGACGCCCTGCACGGGATTTTCCTTATAATCGGTGATGACGCCTTGGATATAGCCGTCCAGGAACTGGGTCTTCTGCTGAACGGAGAACAGGAGGAACTCCGAGGTGCCGGTGAGCTTGTCGGTGATGGACAGATCGACGACGCGTCCCTCGGCGAAGTCCTCGACGACGACGTTCTTGTTGGAAGACCCGCAGGCGGCCAGCGCGACGAGAAGCCCAAGGAGGAGTCGGCGACGGACCATGCCGTATTCTACCATGGGCTCAGCGCGCCTGGGAGGCGGCCTCGCGCGTGAGCTGATCCTTCGGTATCGACGAGCCCTTGATGAAGAACACGACGCGGCGGTTCTTCGCGCGGTGCTCCGGAGAATCGTTGGCGACGATCGGGCGAGTGTCGCCGTAGCCGACGGCGCCGATGTGGCCGGGCGTGATGCCGTACTTCTCCAGAAGCAGGCGCGCGACGCTGGTGGCCCGCGCGGTGGACAGCTCCCAGTTCGAGTCGAAGTACATGTTGTGGATGGGCTGGTCGTCGGTGTGGCCCTCGACCAGGATCTCGTGTTCGGCGCCCAGTTTGCGCAGGTTCGGGACCAGCAGGGCCAGCTGCTTGTCCATGTCGGTCGTCGGCTCGGCGGCGCCGGAGCCGAAGAACGACATGCCGCCCTGCTCCTCGAGCGAGATCTTCAAGCCCTCCTTGTCGATCTTGACGTCGCCCTTCATCTGGCCCTTGTCCATCATGTCCTTCACCTGCGCCGCGGCGCTCTGGACGTTCTTGTTGAGCGCCGCCGACAGCGCGTACAGGATGACGAAGAAACAGACCAGCTCCGTCATCAGGTCCGCGTAATTGACCAGCCACGCGGGCGCGGGATGTCCGATTTGAGCGACCTTGGGGTCGGTCTCGTCGATGAAGCCCTTCGGAGGTCGGATGGGCACGCGGTCTCCTCAGGCGGCCGGGGCCGCCCCCTTGACGATCATGCGCTCCGACGGGGCGAGGTATGCCTTGAGGTTCGCCTCGACGACCGACGGCGTCGCCCCGCTCTGCAGGAGCAGGACGCCGCGGACGATGATCTCCTTGACGAGGAGTTCCTCCTCCGAACGGCGGCGCAGCTTGCCGCCCATCGGCAGGAAGATCAGGTAGCCGGAACCCAGGCCGTAGAACGCCGCCGCCAGCGCCAGCGCCATGCGGCGCGGCACGGCCGCCACGTCCTCGATCGACGAAAGCATCAGGATCATGCCGAGCACGGTGCCGATGATGCCGAACGCGGGAGAGTAGGTGCCCATCGCGTTGAGAATCTCCTGGCCGACCTTGTGTCGCTCGCGGATGAAGCCGATCTCCGTCTCCAGCATGTTGCGGATGAACTCGTGGTCCGCGCCGTCGACGACCAACTGGACGCCGCGGCGCAGGAAGTCGTTCTTGATGCCGCGCACGTCGTTCTGCAGGGCGAGGAAGCCCTCCTTCTTCGCCTTTTGCGACAGGTTCACGAAGGTCACCACGATGTCCGAGGTGTCCTCGCCGGCGGACATGATGGTCTTCTTGATGACCTTACCCACGCCGACGACCTGGCCCAACGGATAGTTGACCAGCGTCGCGCAGACGGTGCCGCCCATGACCATCAGCAGCGCCTCCAAGTTCATGAACGGCTTGAACCCGGTGATGCCCTCGCCGATATAGATCGAGGCGACGGTCAGTCCGAGGAAGATCAGGATTCCGGCGATGGTTGCGATGTCCATGAGAAGTGCGCTCCTAGGGGGCTCCGCGCTCGTAGCCCGCGATCGGATTGACGGGCTTGCCCGACGAGTTCACGTCGCGGCGATATTGCACCACTTTCGCGACCACCTCGTCAGCTTTCTCGCGGACAAGGACCTTGTTGCCGGTCGCGAGGTGGACGACGGTCTGCGGCCCCGGCTCCAACGTCTCGATCAACTCGGCGTTGACGACGACTTCGTGGCCGTTGAGCTTATGCAGGACGATCATCGCCGCCCCCCGGCTCGACCTGCGCGCGCAGGCGCTCGACCTCCGCCTTCAACGCGGCGCGCTCCTCTTGGGCCGCGTCGCGCTCGCTCTGAGCCCGGCTCGACAAGGCGGCGTCGCGCTGCAGCTGAAGACGGGACTGGTCCAGGGCCTCCTGCAGGTTCCGGACCTGGACGGACTGGGCCGTGACCAACCGGGCCTGCTCCACTCCCCCCGCGTCCAGTTCGAGCGCGCGCGCCTCCAGGCGCGCCGCGCGCTCGCGCAGCTCGACGAGGGAGGACTCGAGCGACGCGGCCCGCTGGCGCTCGGCGTCGAGCGCCCGCTCGAGCTCGAGCCGCTTGGCGGCCTCCCCGAGCGAAGCTCCTCCTGCTCCAGGACCTTCTGCGCGAGGGACTCCGCGCGCCCGCGCTCCGC
>CAIQSZ010000270.1 GCA_903874575.1 uncultured Elusimicrobia bacterium | reverse complement strand
CTTGAGGCGCTCCCGCGTCCTTGAGCAGCGCGAGCAAGGTTTTTTCGAGCGCGGCCTGGAGGGAGGCCGCCAGGTCGCGGTGGCGCTTGGCCGGCGGACGCGCCGCGCGCCGCGCGAACGCCGCGAAGCACTCCGCCAGCCCTTGCTCGTGGATGGAATGGTCGCGGCTCGTGCGCAAAGATAGGAAGGCAGAGAGATCGACGACGGGATTTCCGAAGGAGGCCAGCGCCATGACGCTGCCCTGCCCGTGCGGGCCGAAGCCCAGCAGCCGCGTCAACGTCTCGTAGACGCCCCCGATGGACCGGTCGGTCAGGCTCAGCACGACGCGGACCTGCCGCAGGCGCCCGCGCGCGCCGTGGAAAACCGCGGCGGTCTCGCGCTCGCCTCGCCCGTCGACCGTGAGGACCCAGGAATCTTTCCGCCCCGAGACCCGCCACGCGGAGGCGGCATGGCACAGATGGTGGGGCACGCAGACGAGGCGCCCGGCGCGCAAGACCGGCATCGGCTCGTCCTCGTCGATAAGCGAGTACGCCTTCCGATAGCGCGCGGGGATGCCGTTGAGCGCGAGCGCGTCCATGTCGTCCAAGGTAAGCCCGCGAGGCGAGAGCAGGGCTCCGACGGCGCGCCGGCACAGGACCTCCTCGACGCAAAGCGTGGGGTCCGACGCCAGGCTGGAGCCGGGCCGCGCTTGCGACGACCATCCGTGATGGCGCACGCGGGAAAGGCGCTCCTCCTCCACGGCGCCCGCCACGCGTCCCTCCTCCCAAAGCGCGGCCGCGTGTTCCTGCATGGTCGTGACGGCAAGCCCCAGGATGCGGCGCGGCTTCGCGGCGGCGCGCGGCTTAGGGAGAAGGAAGGACGGAGGGAAAGGAGCCGGCAGGGGCGGGCCCGCGGCGCCGCGCAGGCGCGACAGCCAGCCGGGACGGCAGGCCAGCGAGCGTCCCGTGGTCGCGCTGGAAGCCCCGTAAACCGGCCGCAACGCGTCGACCGGGCAGGCCTCGACGCAGTCGAAGCAGGAGATGCAGCGTTGCGCCCCGCCCGCGACGAACGCCCCGCGAGGCCCTAGGCTTGCCGAGGGACAGACCGCGGCGCATGTGCCGCAACCGGAGCAGCGCCGCGCGTCGACGGCGATGGGCGGGGCGTCGGCGGTCGACGGGAAAGCAGCCACGGTCGGGCGCCGCGCGACGCCCCATTCCAATCCGTCGAGGAGGAGGTCCCGAGGCGCGCGGACGTCTCCGGCGTCGTCCGCCAGAAGCGCCGCGAGATCTTCAAGAGCCCTCGGCTCCAAAGAAGCGGCGAGAATGATCGCGGGCCGCGACCCCGCCGCCCCCCCGGGCCTGCGCCAACTCATCAGGACGGACGCGCTCGAAGCGCGAACCGCGTCGCGCGCGCGGCCCCAGTCCTCGACGCGAACATGGACCGCGGCCGCCGAAGCCGAACCGCCGAGACCGAGCCGGGACAGCAGGCCGGCGGCGGCGCGCGGCAGGCCTGCCTCGTCCCATATCTCCGCCAGGACGACGACCCTCATGCGCCGGCGGCGCTCATCGATGAAAGAGCCGTTGCGGGCCGGCGCCTTCGACGCGGGAACGGCCTCGACGCCGATCGTCAGGAAAGGAGAGAACCGGCCGCGCAGCCGCGTCACGGCCCGAGCCGCGGCATCCTCGTCGTGGCCGCGCGTCAAGCGAAGGACCGCGCCCTCGTCGGTCAGCACGACCGCGAAATTCGACAGCCCCAGGGATGCGAGCTCCTCGACGAGCGCGTCCGGGATCAGGCGCGTGCCGAAAAAATCCGTGACCGGACCGGGATTCGTCCCCATGCTGATGGCGTATTGTAGAATAAGAGCCGCGCTCGGCGACGACATGGCGAATCTCGGCTACATCCAGGTGTTGAGGCGGTGCAACCAGAACTGCAGGTTCTGTTCCAACCCCGTCAACGGGCTCGAACTTCCGCTGTCCAAGGCCAAGAAGCTCGTCGACGGCTACCGGCGCCGCCGCTATGACGGCGTGATCCTGACCGGAGGCGAGCCGACCCTCTACGCGCCGCTCCCCGAGCTCATCGCCTACGCCGCGAAGAAGGGCCTGCCTTGCCGCCTCATCACCAACGGCCAGCGCACGGCGGATCCCGCCTACCTCGATCTTCTGCTGAACGCGGGCCTGCGCCACATCCACGTCACCGTCAACAGCCACCGCAAGAACGTGCAGACGTTCCTGACCGGAAACCCCTCCGCCCTGGCCAACATCGTGAAGACGCTGGCTTACCTCGGCCGCCGCGACGTCAACGTGGACGTCAACCAGACCGTCTGCGCGCAGAACCAAAGTCACGTGCACCTGACGGTGCGCTGGCTGTGCGAGAACTTCCCCTACCTCCGCCACTTCTCATGGACCTACCTCGACACGCTCATCGAGAGGGTGGACGAGCACCCGGAGACGATCCCGACCCTCCGGGGCTCGAAGCGCTCCCTGCTCCTGGCCATGCGTTACCTTGAACGCACCGGCCGGACCTTCCGCGTCGAGAAGGTACCGCTCTGCTACATGGGCGAGTTCGCCCACTGCTCCACCGAGACGCGGGCCTTGGTCAAGCGCGAGGAACGCTCCATCGATTTTCTCGACGAACGGGGCGATTATACCGAGCGCCTCTGGCGCTATCGAAAAGCGGCGGCCTGCCGGAAGTGCACGCTGACGAGGATCTGCGCCGGCCTCTGGGACATGGGGCGCCGCTACGATCCGGCCGAGCTCATCGCCCAGCGACGCAGCCCGCGCCCCATCATCCGCCGCATCCTCGCGGGGTGAGCCCCGTTCACGCTTGGGAATCGGGCTCGGCCGGGGCGCCGTCCGCCCGGCAATAGAACACGCTCTCGAACTCCAGCCGCGACAACTCCCGGGACAACCCCAGGACCCGGGTGTTCGCGCGGCCCAGGAGATTGGAGAGATTGTTGGCCAGACGCACGGCCCCCTCGAAACCGATGTCGGGTTCCGGAGACAGGCAATGCCGATCGGAACAGGGGTAGGAGAACTCGTAGACCGGCGGCCCGTCCTCGCGACGGTATTTTTCGATCGTGCTTCCGACGATGAGATCGACCTCGGCCCCCTCCGCGTCGCCGGGGAGATCGAGTCCCGGCCGGACGGCGGCGTCCCCTCCCTTGTCCTTAACCCGGACCCAGGAGACCGTCATGCCCAGGTCCCGGAGAAACTCCACCAGGCCGGGCAATTTCTGCGATTCGACGCTGACCCCGACCCTCTTGCCCAAGCAGAGACCGCGCGCGGCTTGGATCAGCGGCACGGTCCGGCGAAGCTCCTTGTCGATGTACGATTCGGCGGCCGTCTCGCGGCCCGTCGCCCGCCCGAGTGCCCGCAGAAAGGCGACCGTGCGGCCTAGTCCGACCGGATAATCCACTCGGGTGGAAATCTGGCCGTAGCGCGCGGCGAGAACCTCCGCGGCCTTGCGTCCGTAGTCGAAGACGACGTTGTGCTTGGCCGCCCAAACCTTTCTGAGGCCGCGAACGTCGGTGGGACCCACGAAGACGCAGTTCAGGCCCAAGCCCAACGCCCGCGTCATCTCGTCCAAGATCCGCAGATTGGACAAGTGATCGTGCTCCAGACGATCGCATATATATCCGATCACGTTGATCAGATTCTCCGAAGGAGGGGACGCCGGCTCCTCCGTGCACAGGTCGGCCGCGATTCGTCCCAGGGCGTCGCCGGCTCCGGCCCAGAGATCGCCGCGAAAACCGGCGCCGCCGAGAAAAGTGATCTCCCCGGAGCCGAAGGAGCGGACCACGCTTTCGACGTCGTCGCCGACGATTTCCGGCGCGCAGCCGGAAACGACGAAGATATGCCGGCCGGGGAACTTGTCCCGCACCAACGCGATATGGGCTCGGATCCTCTCCTCTCCGCCCAAAATCGTCTCCTGGTTGCCGACCTCGCACGACGTCACGCGGCCGGGATCGAAACCCAGCCAATCGTGGGCGCAGGCGGCGTGCAGCACCATCTTCTCGCAACCGACCGGAGCGTGATAAATGAACACGCCGTCCTTCACCGGAT
>CAIQSZ010000269.1 GCA_903874575.1 uncultured Elusimicrobia bacterium | reverse complement strand
TGGCGTCCAGCTTCTCCTTCTGCGGGACGTAGCCGAAGCGCGGCGCGCCGCGGGCGGACCCGCGCACCCCCACCTTGCCCTTGAGCGGACGGATCAGCCCGAGCAGAGTCTTGAGGATGGTCGACTTGCCGGCGCCGTTGGGGCCCAGCACGCCAAGAAAATCGCCGGGGACGAGCTCGAGGTCCACGCCGGTCAGCACGGGACGCCGCCCGTAGCCCAGGGAGGCGCCGGCGAACCGGACCAGCGGCTCACTCGACTTCGTCATGGCGCCTTGCCGACGGGCTCAGCCGCCGGACTTGGCGCCGCCGTCGCTTCCGCGGGACGCCAGCAGCTCGCGCAACATCAACGTGTCGCGCGGGATCATCGAAATCTCGCCCTTGCTCTCGATCATCCGGTTCGTCTCCAGGACCTCGAACATCGCTTCCAGGATGTCGGGCTGGGCGGAGATCTGCTTCAGCGCCAGGCCGACGATCTTCGGGCGCAGGGCGGCCGCCTCGGCGAAGGCGACGGCGGCTTGACGCTGGGCCGTGCTGGAGATGATGTTGACCTGGTTCTCGCCGTCCTGCTTGATGGCGGCGGTGACCTGGCGCAGGCGGTTGACGACCTTCTCCTCGATCTGGCGGATCATGCCGGGATCGCGGAAGTGGACCTTGCGGATGTAGACGGAGCCCAGCTTGTAGCCCCACTCGTGGGACTTGGGGGAGACCTCGTCGCGCACGGTCTGGCTCATCTGGTGCCGGCTGCCCAGCATGTCGGCCAGCTTCATGTTCGACAGCGAACGCACGGTGGCGTTGCTGACGTTGGCCGCCAGGGACCCGCGCGGGTCCGCGTTCTTGAAGATGTACGCCACCGGATCGGAAACGTACATCTCGTACCAGATGCCGATGCCCATCGGAGCGCCTTCCTCCGAATTCACCGGCTCGGAGCGGCGGTAGACCTGGTCCATGCGCATGTCGATGGTGTAGCAGGTGCCGATCCAGTTGACGATGAGCGCGGCGGGGCCCATCCTCAGCCAGAGGAATTGCAGGCCCGGCTCCTTGATGATGTCCAGCACGTTGCCGAACAGCACGTAAACCTTCGCGGTCCCCTCGTTGACGACGGCGTAGAAGCCGAGCGTGCGCAGGACGCCGAAGATCATGGGAATGGCGATGAAGCTTCCGATGAAGGCGGCCATCGCCCCGATGAAGAAGTCGTTCATATCAGCGGCCCTCCCACGTCCGAGATTCCAAGACGAACCGGCGTCCGCCGGCGAACAGGCCCAGCCGCACGTTGCGCAGGTAGGCGATCAGCGCGGACTCGCCGCCGATCCCCTTCAGGTCCGAAAGCTGCTTGGCCATCGCGGTCAGGGGCTCCACCTCCGCCTGCGCCTTCAGCGTCTCGATCTCGACGGCGCGGCGCGACTGGACGATCTTCTGGTCGGCCGACGCCTGGGAGAGGCTGATCGCCGAGGAAACCTCGTTGTGCGCCGTGTTGATGGCCGCCAAGGCGGACTCGACGTCGCGGGGCGGGTCGATGCCCGTGATCAGGGACGCGTCCAACACCAGGCCGTAGCGCGCCGTCGACGAGCGGCAGTCGCGGTCCATCGCGTCGTTGAGCGCGCGGACGTTCTTGCGGATGTCGTTGATCGAGATGCCGCTGACGTCGGCCAGCCCCGTCGCCTGCGTGTTGTCCGGCACGGCGCTCTTCGGCGCCTCGAAAGTCGCGATCTTCTCGCGCAGGACGGAGACGAAGTAGGCCATCACGTGGACGATCGGCTGCTTGATGCCGAACAGGTACGCGTAGAGGTTGCGCTCGGAGACGCGGTAGCGGATCTGGCCGGTCAAGCCCGTGTTCAGCTGGTCCTTGGTGACGGCTTCCAGGATAGTACCGCCCTGGTTGGCCTCCGGGCTCTCCGGATCCAGCGCTATGTTGGCGCTCTGCACCGCGATGGAAACCTTGTAAACCCGCTCCCACGGCCACTTGAAGTACGGCCCGCCGGGCGGGATCACGCGCAGTTGAGGATAGCTGTAGCGCTCCTTCTCGTCGCCGGCCAAGGCGGCGGCCATCTCCGGGTCGTCCAACGTCGTCTTGCCGTCGATGCGCTGAGCGCGGCCGAAGCTCGTCTTGACCGCGCGCTCGTTCTGATCGACCGTGTATAGGCCGGCGACCAGGTAATTCAGCAGGAACCACGCCACGAACCCCACGACCGCGCCGAGCAGGATGCTCATGTTTTCTTTTCCTTTTATGAAGACGCCCACGACAACGGCGCTTGATTCTAGCCTCCCCTGAGGACCGCGTCAAGTTGTATGATAGCCCGTCGTTTCGTCTCAGCCGAGGAGCCCCGATGAACCTGCAAACCCTGGCCAGCTTATTGGACGCCGAAGCCCGCGGCGCGGGAGACCACCCCATCGAAGGCGTCGGCGACATCGAACGCCTGGGGCCCGAGGAGGCGCTCGCCGAAAACCGCGTCTACTTCGTCGAGAACGCCGCCGTGCTCAAGCGGCACCCGAAGGCCGCCTTGAGCGGGGTCGTGCTGACCACCGTCGAGCTGGCTCCGCAGTTTGCGCGCGCCCTGGTCGTCCCCGCCGCGTCGATCCGCCTCGCCTTCATCAAGCTCCTGAAGCAGTTCGACGAAGCCCCGACCTTCGCCGCCGGCGTCCGCGAGGGCGCCCGCGTCCACCCCTCCGCCGAAGTCGACGCGTCCGCCTGCGTCATGACCGGCGCGACGGTCATGGAAGGCGCCAAGATCGGCGCGCGCTGCGTGCTTTACCCGGGCGTCGTGATCGAGCCCCGCGCCCGGATCGGCGAGGGCACCGTCCTGTATCCGTGCGTCGTGATCGGCGCGCGCTGCGTCGTCGGCCGCGACTGCATCGTCCACGCCGGGACCGTGCTGGGCTCCGACGGGTTCGGCTTCTTCGACCAGCCCGGCAAGCGCCACAAAGTCCCCCAGATCGGCGACGTGCGCCTGGGCGACCGCGTCGAACTGGGCGCCGGCTGCACGCTCGACCGCGCGACCATCGAGACCACCAGCGTCGGCGACGACACCAAGATCGACAACCAGGTCCACATCGGCCACAACTGCCGCGTCGGCCGCTTCTGCTACATCGCCGGCAACACCGGCCTGGCCGGCTCCGTCGTCGTCGAGGACGGCGTGATGATCTCCGGCATGGTCAGCGTCAAGGACCACGTGACTTTGGCGCGCGGCAGCATCGTCATGGGCATGTCCGGCGTCGCCCAGGACACCGAGCCGAAGACCGCCTACTTCGGCACGCCCGCCCTGCCCGCGCGGCAGATGCACAAGATGCACGCGGCCCTGGAGCGCCTGCCCGCGCTCCTGGCGCGCGTGCGCGAGTTGGAAGCCCGCGCCGGCGTGGCCCCCGCCGAAGTCGTCTGACGAAGAGGAGGTTCGTCATGGACTCATCAGCGTCCAGGCGAACAAGGAGCGGGTCGTCGTGGAGTTCAAGCGCTCCGTGAAGTTCCTGCCGCTCGACATCGCGATGGTCATACTGGAGAGGCAGACGTTCTACGCCATAAACGTCGTGGGCGAGGACCCGGACTCGTCCTACAAGAACCGCTTTGTGCGCACCCTCTCGCCCGACGACCTCGTCGAGTTGCCCGCCGCGCCCGTCTCGGGACTATAGCCCGGCGTACTCGCCGCGACTACCCCTCATCCGGCTCACCATGGGGGACGGTCTCGACTTTGTCCGGGCTGATGCTCATGAGCCGGATGTCGCCGGAAGTAATCGGCGGAAGCCCGGAAAGGACCAGACGCCTCAGCGTCCACTCCGTGATCACTCCCTTCAAGATTCTGGGCTTGCCAGGGGGTCCAGGGACAACGAGCAGCACGGCCCGGTAGTTTATCCAGGGTTTTCTGTCGGCGCCAGAAAGTCTTTTGATCTCTTCCAAGGTAAACCGCGGGCCGCCAACAAAACCACTGGCTCCAGACAGCTGTTCAAATTCAGTCCCCAGCCTGGACGGGACTTTGGGAGCGGCACGACGTCTGCTGACAGGCGCCGCATCGGGATGAGCGGAGGCGGGAACTGAGACGCCATCGAGCGCTGGATTTATATCCAGCAATCTTGCTCGACCCCAGGCCCTGGCCTCAGCGTCAGAGGCGATCCACGCGGCATAAACCACCTGGAATAGATCGATTCGATCTCGCCTCGCTTGCTCCGTGACGTCGCCATTTATCTGCGCCCTGCTTCTTCTCGTATCAACCAGGAGGTCGTTCAGAAGCTGCCGAAGCGCCACGCCGCGCTCGGGAGCGGGAACTTCTGCTTCCGCGGGGACTCCAACGCGAAGCGCCTCCCACCGGACCTTCAGATCAAGATAAGACGGCACACGGGCGGACCCTTGATATATTTTCATTTGGTCCGGCGCCGTTAGAGCATGGTCGATCAACGTAATACTCAAGTTCTCGGCTAATGCACCTCCGGTCTGGATGGGAGGAGCCGCAATAGGGGACGCTGGAAGGCCCAATCCCTTGACGGCAGCAGCGACGGAGACTGCCGGCGGGCAAAGGCAGAGGAGCAGGAGCGCCGGAGTCCGCAGGTTCATGAGCATATTCTGGCGGATTCGACGGCGGTTGGGAACGGTCCTAAGACCCACGGACCTTAGGCCGAAAGACCGGAGGAGCGGGCCGCGCGGCGCGCGGGCTGATTGACAGGCCCTTCATCCGACGGTATAGTAACGCCGATGGAAGACCTCGTCTGCCCCGGCTGCGGGGCCGCCAACGACGCCCAAGCCCGCTATTGCGACCAGTGCGCCCGACCCCTGGCGCGGCCGGCGGCGGACGCGCCTGAAGACGCCTGCCCGGCGTGCGGGGGCAAGGTCGATGAGGAGGGCGGCCGGCACGTCTGCGCGGGCTGCGGCCTGGAATTCAGGCGCGCCGAGGAAGAGCCGGCGGCCGTGGAGCCTCCCGCGGCGGCGCCGCCCGCCGCTGTGGTCCCGTGCCCGCTGTGCGGGGAGCCCACGCGCGACGACGCCCCGTCCTGCGCCTCCTGCGGGCTGTGGTTCGACGCGCCGCGCCGGCCTCAGCCGTGCCCGCGCTGCGGACAGCCCGCGGGCCCCGACTCCTGCGCGTGCGGCGCGATCCTCACGCTCGACAGGCTCCTGGAGTTCCTGGCGCCCGCGGTCCGCTTCGTCTGCCGCAAGTGCAAGACCCCTTACGCGAGACTGCCCGACGCCTCCGCAACGAAGTGTCCGGACTGCGGCGGAGGTCTGCTGTCCGCGCAGCGGCTCAAGGACTACGCGCGGAGCCTGGCGGGATGAGGGCGCCGGCCGCGGCCGCGCTCCTCGCGCTCGCCGCCGTCCCGACGGCGGCGCACGAGGACTACCCCATCGGGGCCGTCTCCGTGGTCCTGCGCGTGGAGCCGGACCGCGTGGTCGCCGACGTGGACGGCGACTCGGTGTACTGGATCGAAGAGGTCCTCGGCCTCCACCCCCTGCCGCCGCGCGACTGGCCCGCGGGCGCGCTCGCGAAGGCCGAGGCATACGCCAACAAACACCTGCGCCTGAGCGCCGACGGGCGCCCGCTGGCGGGACGGCTGATCGACGCCTCCTACACGCAAAGGCCTTGGGAGGTCAACGAGAACGGACGGGTGCGCCTGCGCCTGGCCTACCCGCCCGTCGCCGACGGAGCGGTCTTGGGCGGCGACGCCGACTTCTTCGAGGAGTACCGCCGCGAGCGGCTGGAAGAGCGCGAGCCCCTCCTGCCCTCCCAGGACTTCCGGACCTTGCTGTCGGTGCCGGGGAAGACGCCGCGCTCCTTCGAACTCAAGCCCGGGGCGGCGTCCTTCGCGCTTCCCGCGGCCGCCGCGCGGCGCGGCGGACCGGCGCGCGCGCGCGAAAGTCTGGCGGCGGGCGCCGAGGGCGCGCTGACCGCCGTCGAG
>CAIQSZ010000268.1 GCA_903874575.1 uncultured Elusimicrobia bacterium | reverse complement strand
GTGTTGCCCGTGTGGAGACCGACGCCCTCAAGCTCGATCTCATGCTTGATGGTGATCTGCAGCGGATTGTTGTTCATGGAATCCTCCGAACGGCTAGGCGGCGGCGTCCGGTTCGGACGTGCAGCCGAGCTTTTTTTCTATTTTTTTGAGCCTTTCGTTCATCTCCGGCAGACGGCCGTAGAGCGCCTGCAGCTTGAACGCTTCGCGGTGGGGGCGCCCCGGCGAGCCGAAAAGGGTGGTCTTCGGCGGCACATCGGACATGACGCCGGTCTGAGCGGCGACGATGGCGCCGTCTCCGACGGTGAGGTGGCCGGCGAGGCCGGCCTGCCCCGCGAGGATCACGTTGCGGCCGATCACCGTCGAGCCGGCGATGCCGACCTGCGAGACGACGACGCTGTCGCGCCCGATTCGCACGTTGTGCGCGACCTGGACGAGATTGTCGATCTGGACTCCGGGCTCCACGACGGTGGATCCGAGCGTCGCGCGGTCGATGGTCACGTTGGCCCCGATTTCGCAGTCGTCTCCGATGACGACGTTCCCGATCTGGGGAATTTTCACGTGGCGGCCGGTCCTGCGGTCGGTCGTGAAGCCGAAGCCGTCGGCTCCCACGACGGTCCCGGGATGGATGGTCACGCGGTCTCCGATCTCGCAGCCGTCGCGCACGACGACCTGAGGATAGAGGCGGCAACCCTTGCCGATCTTGGCGTTCTCGCCGATGAAACACTGCGCCAGGACGACCGTGCCGTCGCCGATCACGACGCCCTTTTCGATGATCGAAAAATCGCCGATATGAACGTTCGTGCCGAGTTTCGCCAGAGCGTGGACCGAGGCTTTCAGGCTGACCGTGTGGGCGGTCTTGCCGCGGCGCGCCGCGGCGATGACGCCCAGCACGACCGCGAACGCGGCCTGAGGATCCTCGACCACGATCTTCGTCTTCGCGGCGCCCGGGGCGTCTTTGGCCTGCGGCGGGACTAAGAGCACGCCCGCCGGGGCGGCGGCGGCGGCGGCGGCGTACTTCATGTTATGGAAGGAGGCGACATCCTTCGTCCCTGCGTCGGCGATCTCGGAGACGGACTCGACGACATGCTCGGCGTCGCCGACGAGTTGCCCGCCGACCAGGGCGGCGATCTGCGCCGCGGTCCGCGGCTGGGGGAGGTTCGTCATGGCTGAGGGGTCTCCTTCAGATGCTTGAGCACCTTGTCGGTGATGTCCACGGCCGGGTGCCCGTACAGGATGGTGGTCTTGTCCACCACGACGCTTACGCCCTCGCGGCGCGCGACCTCCGTGATCGCGCGGTAAAGTCGAGCGAGCACCTGGTCAGTCTTGCGGCTTTCGACGTCGAGCAGCCCCCGATCCGCTTCGTCGCGCTCGCTTGTGAGTTCGCCCTCTTTGCGCGTGATCTCGGCTTGAATCGAGGCAATCTTGGCGTCGAGTTCCAGGAGGCTCTTCCGGGCCTGCGGAGCCGCTGGAGCCGGGGCCGCCGCGGGGACCGGCGCGGGAGGTTTCGCCGCGGCGGGAGGCGCCGCCGCAATCGGTTCGGTCGGCGCCATGCCGGGCAATGCCAACGCAAGGCTCGGGGCGGCGGCGACGGGCGCGGTCGCGGCTATGACGGAGGCGGAGGACGCGACGGGCGCGGCCGCAGCCATGGCGACGGAGGACGACGCGACGGGCGCGGCGGCGGCGGCGACCGTGAAAGTCGGCGTGGAGGCGGCGACCTCGTCGCGTTCCCCGCGCAACGCGTCCTGGCTCCGATGAAGCTGGAGCAGTTCGGCCTTGCGCAGATTCACGCGTCCTTCGGCTTGACGGATGAGCTCTTCGAAGCTTTCCTTGGCATGCCGGGCGTCCGGGCTGTCGATGAACAGGCGTTGAATGTCGACGTAGCCGACGCTGCCGCGTTCGGCCCGGTTTTCCTCGAGCGAGAGCTCGATGGCTCGCGCGGGGGCGG
>CAIQSZ010000267.1 GCA_903874575.1 uncultured Elusimicrobia bacterium | reverse complement strand
ATGAGTCCAAATAGACGCTCGACTCGAAGACATCGGAGCGGCCGCGAAACGCACGGCTGAGCCGCATGGCCAACCCGCGCAAGCGCGCGCGGTCCAGATGCGGCGCGGGCAGGGCCTCGACGCGACGCTGGGGCGGTTCGGAAGCGAGGTCGTCGAGGTCGTCGGTCACCAACTCCGTGGAACGCTTCGCCTTCTTCTCCAGCCAACCCGCGACCGCGCTTTTGTAGGCCTGGTCGGTCAGCAGCCATAGGGATTGACGCAGCACGTCGGGGTCCGGCGAGACGGTGCCGTTGACGCCCTGATAGCTGAGGTCGGTGTTGTCGAACTTTTCGTCGCCGTAACGCGCCTCCACGTAGGCGGCGCAGTAGTCCTCCAGAGACTCTCCCGAGATGGAGCCCAGCGACGCGCCCACTGCGTAGTGGCGCGCGTCGTGCAGGCGGTAGGCGAGGAAGTAGGGCGGCGCGAAGGAGTCCTGCTTGAGGCGGCGCAGGCTGCGCTCCATCTCCGATTCCATGGCGCCGAAAACCTTATCGGCGGACAGGGGCGCGGAGCCCCACGATTGGCCCGCGGCGCGAACCGCGAATCCGAGAACGAAGAAGACGGCGCTAGCGCTTGACCGGACCGACTTCATAGCCCGTGAAAGGCGGTTCGCCCGCGGCCGGCATCTTCGCCGGCGGCGGGAGCTGGCGCAGGCGACCTTCCTGCTGGGCCTTGCGGTACACGACCCCGAGGTTGCGCCTCGCGTTCTCGAACGCGGGCTCGAACGCCAAAGCCATCTTATAATTGAACTCGGAGGCCTGCAGGTGCCCGGCGAAGTCCTTGCCGGAAGCCTGCTGCTCGGCCATGAAGTGCGCGTTGGCCAGGCTGATGTAGGCATCGGCGCCGGCCTGAGTCTGCCCGGGAAGGTTGACGGCATGACGGTGGACCCAGGCCCGGCCTTCCTTCACGTACAGCTGATACGAAAGGATGGTCCGACGCAGAAAATCGTTGGCGAGCAGCCCCGGATCGACCGCGCAGCTACGCGCGTCGATCAAAGCGGCGTAAGTCTCGATCGCCTTATCGAACTGTTTGCGCATCATGTATATCTGGGCCATGCGATGGTAGTTCGGCGCGAAGACGGGATCGACGGCCTGATACAGCCGGAAGCGCGTCAACGCGAGGTCCAGATACTTCTCGGCCTCCTCCGGCGGGCGGTGGTTGTTCGGGTCCTGGGCCCACTGCGCGCGGCGCAGGTGGAGGTTGCCGACCTGATGGTGCATCTGGACGTAGTTCGGCGAGAGGCGGCGCACCTCGTTGTACCAATACAGCGCGCGCTCGTAGTCGTCCATGGGGACGTTATCCTTATCCCCCCAGTTCGGGTTGAATATCTTCGTCATGTTGAAGCGATCGTTGAAGACGTTGCCCAGAAAGTACTTCGCCATGACGAAATCGGGATTCAGCCTGTGGACGGTCAGGTAGTTGGCGACGGCCGCGTCCCACTGGCGTTCCTTAGAGAAATAGATCGCGACGTTGTGGTGCATGTCGGCCTTGAAGTAGCCCCAGAACAGGTACAGCGGCTGGAGGCTGACGAGAACGACCATGGGGATGACCGGGTTCTCCGTCATCAAGCATAGGCGGATCAGCGCGTAGGCCAGGCCCGCCGTGCAGCCCGCGAACACGCCCCACGCCAGCCACCACTGGAGAAGCTCCCCGCCCGCCGGGACGCGGGCCAGAGGGCCGACCAGCGAGGCGAACTCCCCATACATGCCGCCGAAGCCCGCGGCGGGCGCCAGGCGGCGCCAGTCGATGCCGAACGCGCAGTAAGCGACGCCGGCGATCGCCGCCAGCCGCAACGGCCAGAGCACGAACTCGGACAGCGTCTGAAGCAGGGGAGGCTCGCCGTCCTGGGCCCCGGCGGCGCGCGCGGGCGCCGGGCCGCCTTCGGGGCGCGGGTGCAGTTCGAACAGCGCGCGTCCGCGGGCCGTGTTGACGATCATCCCCGACAGCAGGCCCAGATAGACGCCCGACGACACGAAGCGCAGGGATACGTCGAAGAAGTTATGCGCCAGCATGCCCGAAAACGAGACCAGCAGGCCCGCGAGGTCGTACGCCCGCGGCGCCGGGCTGCCGTCCTTCGACGCCAACGCGCCCGTCAACTGCCCGAGCGAGCGGAAGCCGACCGCCAGCGTGCTGAAGATCAGCCACAGGAAGATGCCGAAGCCCAGGATGCCGTTGTCCAAGAGTTCCTCGAGGTACTCATCCTCGGCGTGGTCGGTCTCCGTGTTGTGCTTGCCCTCGATATGGAAGATCGGCGGGCGGCGGAACGCGGGGTACAGCGGCGGGAACGAACCCACGCCCGAGCCGATGAACGGATGAGTACGGATCATCTCCCAGGTCGCTTCCCAAGTGAACAGGCGGAAGTTGATCGAAACGATGCGCGACTCGAGGTCCTTGGCGGTGTAGCCGATCAGACCGAGGGCGCTGACGAACGCCACGGCGAGGATTTTATTGCGCCATTGCTTCGTCGCGCTCTTGAAGTAGATCAGGGAAAGAACGCCGAACAGCACGCAGACCATCGCGAAGCCCAGCCACGCGCCCTTCGTGCCGGTCGCCATTAGGTTGATAAGGAGCATGCCCATCAGCGGCACCAGGCTCCAGCGGCGCGCCTTAAGAAACTGGGTCAGCAGGATCGGAAAGATGATGACCAGGAAGTCGCCGTAGAAGTTAGGGTTGCCGTAGGTGGAGAACACGCGCGGTCCGAATGCGCCGCGCCAGACGAACGGGTCGATGCCCTTGCCCACTCCCGGCGGGAACCAGCGGTTGTCGACGAACTGGAGCATGCCGTAGCCGACGGCGATCCAGGCCGCCCAGATCAGCCAGTCGAACAAGCGTTGGACCGAAGGCTGGTCGAACTCGTAGATCGCGATGAGGGCGACGATCATGTAGAAAGTCTGGCGGATGAAAAAATCGGTGCTGGCCATGTGGTACGGCGCGTGCAGATAGGAGAAAACGCCGTAGCCCAGGTACGCCAGGAACGGGGACAGGACGACCAAGTCGTCCTTGCTGAACGCGTGGCGCCCGGCCAACGCGAGGCGGCACAGCCACAACGCGAGCAGACCGACGCCGCCCATCTGCATCACCGATATCTTGACCTGGGCCGAATCGTAAGTGCGCAGGAAGAACAGCGAGGAGATCAAAAAATACAGTATCGGAAGCCAAAGGGTGATCGCCTTGTGCGCGAACGCCTCTGCGTCCGGCCGGACGAACTGCAGAGCGCCTTTTTTCCGGGGCTTGTCGGCCATGGGTCGGGATTTTACTATTTATATTTATGCGATGGCCCTTACCCCAACCCTCGGGTAAGCCCTTGATCGGGTCGCGAGCCGGCGGCATCATGTGTCGAGAGGATTAAGGAACCCTTGACAGAATAGGCTCCCCCCTCTATCGTTAGAATAGACCAGGAGGACCGAATCTCATGAACGCTCGCATCGTGATCGCTCTTGTCGCCTTCATCATTTTTTCGAGCCGAGCATCCGCCGAAGCCCCCCCTCTGCCGGCCTTCTGTGCGCCGGGGACGACAATGACCTCCGATCAAATCCGAAGGCTCCTGCCCGGACCAAGAGTGCTCACTTACGGCCCCTGGAACGATACCGTAATTAAATTCAGATTGACGTACGATGAGGCTGATGGAACGTTGGGCAAGATTCCCGCAAGTCAGAACCATGGATTTATTTCGCTAAATGTGACTGAAATTACGGATATTGCTCGTACCTATTGCTCGAACATAGCGTCGGCGAAAGCTAAAGAATCTGCAGAAGCCAGGAGACAGGCACAGGCCGAAGAAGAACAACGACGAAGGGCCCAGGAAAAGCAAGCTGCCGCGCTGTCGCGGTCGGGGGAACGCTCAGCGGATATGGTTGCAGGGATGACACCTCCACCCACGGAAGGCCGTCCCGCCGAAGCGCCCAAAACTATTCCAGCTGATGTCGCTCTATGTCAAAACGCCTGCGAATTATTCTATGGGGACACATGCAACATAGGAGGTCAAAGACTTTTCAACGAAAATTGCAGAACAGCGAAGCAAACGATAAATAATCTTTCATGCTGGTGTAAAAAATAAGGCATTAAACCGCCGCGCAGGCCGACAGGATGATTCAACTTGGGGCCAAGCGTGTCGCCCTCCAGTTCCCAGACTGTTCTCGGCGCGCGACAATCCCTGGCCTCTGGAAAATCGGCTTTCTCGACAGGATGTGCGACGATTTTCGCTTGTTGCTGTAGCCGCGCCGAATTGAACTCGGGAATTTTATTTTACCGTTCATTCGAGAGGGGTTGACAAAAGAGGAAACCCGGGCCACCCTTGAAGCAACGGAAACAGGAGGACCGAACCGTATGAACGCCCGCATCATGATCGCCCTTGCCGTCTTCATCGTTTTCTCGGGACGAGCGTCCTCAGAGACACCCGTCACCCCCGACTTGAGGGATCCCTGCGCGCCCGGAGATGGACTAACGACCGCTGACGCGGTCCGGGAAGTGCTCCCAAAAAAGGGGCAGGGCGAAGATGCCTGGAAGAAAACGTTGCTTAACGTGAAGCTAAGGATTTCCGGGCAGGACGTGTATTTCTATTACGACGATGACGGAATCTTAACTTTGACTAATGGCCGCGACATATTGCCGACGAATCGAGATCGGCTGATTCAACTCAGGACAAGTTACTGCAATGAGCGGAATAAGCCAGCCACGATCGCCGCTAAGCCCCCTAGGCCTACAGCTGAAGAATTGGCCAGACGGCAAGCGCTCGACGAACTGGCGAAACAACAAGCTCAATACAACGCGGATTATGACGCTGGTGCGGCAGAGAGGGCGCGGAGGGTCCGGGATACTGTCAACGCAAGGTTTCAGTTGGCGGCATTCCATCCCGATGGCAGCGGAGAGCAAGTCCGTCGACCAGATGTTGCTGTCACCAATACTGCGTGCGATAGCGTATGCGATGCGGTCCGTTCGTGCGGTAACGATGCCGCATTGGCCCCTCAGTGCAAGAAAGCGATGGCAAATGCGGCTGACGCTAGGTGTCAGTGCAAATGACGCTTTCCACCGCCGCGCAGGCCAGTAGGATCATCCCGCCCATCAGCGGCAGGCGGTAGCGAATGACGGCGTGGACCGCGCCGTAGACCAAGGTCATCGCGAACACCGACGCGGGGAAGGCCGGCGCCAGGCGCCAGCGCGCGCGGAACAGCCACAGGCCCAGGAAGCCGAGCGGGATCATCCAGCCGTCCGAGAGCAGGCCGGCCAGCACCAGCGCCGCGTACGAGTGCTGGTAGCCGCGCTTGTACGGCCACGGTTTCCAATATTTTGCGAAGCCGGCCAGCGCGCGCGAGGCGAAGACCCCCGGGTGCGCGCCGATCCAGCGCAAGGACGCCTTCATCAGCAGGTCGTTGCGCTCCGCCTCGGGAAGCTTATTGGCCTCGGCGAAGACCGGCGTGGCGCGGACGATCTCGCCTTGGCGCGGGGTGCCCAGGTCCTCGGGCGGCACGATGAGAGCCTGAAGGAACTCCTCGCCGCCGTGGGTGCTGCCCGCGACGAAGCGGCCCTGCGCGCTCCAGTTGCGCGCGCTCCACGCGCCGAAGGCCAGGCACAACGGCAGGAAGTACAGGCCCGCGCGACGCGCGCGGGCCCGGGCCGGAGCCGCGAACCACAGGAGGACGCCGGACAGGGCGCACGCGGGCAGGACGGCGGAGTTGGCCAGGCCGAACGCCGCCGACGCCAGGCCGCCGGCCAGGGCGCCGCGCCGTCCCGCGGGATCGTCCGCGGGCGCGGCCCAGTCCAGGGACGCCCATAGAAGGACCCCGAACCAGAAGCACAGCCAGGTCTCCCGGAAGAAATACGCGCAGTAGTACACCGACTGCGGGTGCAACATGAACGCCGTCAACGCGGCCAACGCGACGGCCTCGCCGAAGAGGCGGCGGCCGGTGCGCCAAAGCAGCCAGCCCGTCGCCGCCGACAGCAGGCAGTTAAGAAACACCACCACGCCGGGACGGCGGCCGAACACCCCGTAGACGAACGCGATGTACAGCGGAAACGACGGTTCGCGCAGGGAGGTCGGCACGCCGGGCGTCAGCGCGTACTCGCCCCGGTCCAGCAAGGAGAGCGCGATGGTTTCGTAGCCGTCGGAGCTGGTCGGCAGATAGCGCGCGCGGTGGCCGTGCCAAGCGTAGGCGAAGCGCAGGAGCAGTCCGGCCGCCAGGGCGGCCGACGCCCAGCGCCGCGCGCGCGCCGCGTCCAGGCTCACGCGACGCGACGGCCGATCAGGACTTCCTTGATCAGCTGTTTGGTGAACTCGACGCCGGTCGGCCAGGAGTGAGCGGTGCTCTGTCCCCCCAGCCGCGGGCTTTCGTACGTCGGGACCTCGCCGACGCGCAGGCCCAGCTTCATCATGCGGATGGACATCAGGTACTCGACGACGAAGCCGTCCACCCGGCACGCGCAACGGCGCAGGGCGTCGGCGCGCACGGCCCGAAAGCCGTTGATGGTGTCGGTGACGTACGGCCCGCGGTTCCAGAGGACGTTGGCCAGGAACGTAAACGCCTGATTGACCCACTTGCGCGGCTTCAGCGCTCCCTCGTCTTCCTCGTTGTGCGCGCCCCGGCACATGCGCGAGGCGACGACGAGATCGAAGCCGCCGGCCTCCAGCGTCTCGAAGAGCTTGGGGATGTCGTCGGGGTCCTCGTTGCCGTCGGGACTGTAGTAGCACAGGACCTCGGCGTCGGTGGCGTCGAGGGCGACCTGGAACGCGCAGCCGCGGCCGCGGCGCGGCTGGCCGACGACGCGCACGCCCTTCGACTTCAGATAGTCGACGGTGCCGTCCTTCGAGCCGCCGTCGACGGCGAACACGTCGTCGGCCGCCGAAAGCGGGATTCGGTCGAAGAGTTTGGGCAGGGCCTCTATCTCGTTGAAGGTGAGCAGAACCAGCGCGCGCCTGGACCTCATGACCGGCGGCCCTTCCCTTTCGGCATCTCATGCTCCCGGTACCAGGCGATGGTCTTGGACAGGCCTTCATCGAGGCGCACGCGCGCCTCGTAGCCGAGGGTCTTTTTCAGCTTGGCGACGTCGCAGCGGCGGCGAGGCTGGCCGGAGGGTTTGGTCGGATCGAAGACCAGCCCGGCGCCGGTGCCCGCCAGACGGACGATGGCCGTCGCCAGTTCCTTCACCGAGATCTCGTCGTCGGCGCCGATATTGACGGCCTCGGCCTTCGGATATTTCTCGGCAATCGCCAGAAGGCCGCGCACGAAATCCTCGACGAACAGGAACGAACGGGTCGCGGAGCCGTCGCCCCAAACCAGCACCGGGTCCTCGCCGTCGCAGACGCGCTTGACCAACGCCGCGATGACGTGGGAGCGCGCCGGGTCGAAGTGGTCGCGGGGACCGTAGGCGTTGTAAGGCCGCGCGATGGCCACCGACATGCCGAACTCCTCGGCGTACGCCTGACCCAGGTACTCCTGCATGCGCTTGGCCCAGCCGTAGCCGGCGTTCGTCCTCTCCGGAGCGTCGCGGAAGCCTTCGGTCTCCGGCGTGGGGATGGCGCAGTCGCGCGGGTACACGCAGGCCGAACTCACGACAAGATAGCGGGCCACGTCCGCCCGCCTGGCGGCCTCCAATACGTTGAGCCCGATCGTCATGTTGTCGCGGAACAGGGAGCCGGGATGCGACGAGTTCCAGCCCACGCCGCCGACCGAGGCGGCCATGTTGATGACCACGTCCTGCCCCCGGCAGAGACGCCGCGCGGCCTTCGGATCGTCCAGGTCGGCGTGGACGAAACGGATGTCCTTCCAGACCGCGGCCAAATTGCGCCGCTTGACGGCGCCGCGATGGTCGGCGACGGTGACGCGGACGCCGCGCGCTCCCCGCACCAGCAGTTCGACGAGGTGGCTGCCGATGAAGCCGCCGCCGCCCGTCACGAGCACCTTCTTTCGGTCCCAATAACCCATCGTGGCGGATTCTACAAGCTTTGATATAGTGTCCGCTATGCTCTCGTCTCCGAGGAACGCGCGGTGAGCGAATTCGAGCTCTCCATCGTCATTCCCGCGCTCAACGAGGAGCGTTCCATCGCGCACTGCGTGGAGAAGGCGAAAAAGGCGCTGGCCGCTCTTAACGTCCGCGGCGAGATCGTCGTGGCCGACAACGGCTCCACCGACCGGACGCGGGCGATCGCCGAGAGTCTGGGAGCGCGCGTGGTCGCCGTCGACGGCAAAGGGTACGGCAAGACGCTGCGCGGCGGCTTCGCGTCCGCGCGCGGCAAGCACCTGATCATGGGCGACGCCGACGGCTCCTACGATTTCGAGCAGGCGCCCCGCTACCTTGAAAAGCTCAAGCAGGGCTTCGATTTCGTCGTTGGCAACCGCTTCCAGGGGCGCATCGCGCCGGGCGCGATGCCTTTCCTGAACCGCCGCCTCGGGACGCCGGTGCTGACGGGCGTGATGAACCTGCTTTTCTCGACGGGCATCGGCGACACGAACTGCGGGATGCGCGGACTCACCAAGGACGCGTTCGAACGCATGGGACTGAAGGCCGACGGCATGGAGTTCGCCACCGAGATGATCGTGAAGGCGTCGCTCCTGAGGATGCGCATCGCCGAGGTCCCGTGCGACCTGCATAAGGACCTGCGGGATCGCCCGCCGCACCTGCGCCGCTGGCGCGACGGCTGGCGCCACCTGCGCTTCATGCTGTTGTTTTCGCCGACGGGAACCTTCCTGGCTCCCGGCTTCACGCTGTGCGCGCTGGGCGCCGCGGGCCTGCTGGGCATCACCGCGCGCGACGTCCTGTCGCCCGACGCTTTGTCCTCGTGGCTGGGCTCGCGCCACATCCTGACCGCGCTCCTGCTCTGGCTGACCGGCGCCAACGTGCTGGGACTGGGCGTCGTCGCGCAGGAAGCGGACTATCAGGAGCGCTTCGACGCGGGCAATCCCGTGGTGCGGTTCCTGCACAAGACGTTCAGCCTGGAAAAAGGCCTGATGATCGGCGCCGCGCTGATGCTGACGGGAACGCTCGCCTTGGCCTACTTCCCCCTCTCCTACTACGCGCGCTGGTTCCCGATGGGCGCGCAAACCGTACGCCTGGACGCCGCCGTCATCGCGATCTCCTTGATTCTGACCGGCGCGCAATGCGCGTTCACCTCGTTCGCGCTCGGCCTGTTCTACCTGCGCGTCAAATGACCGAATCCCACTCGGACTTCTACGAGCGCTGGTCCGCCCGCGCGCGGCCCTACTTCGGCTGGCAGTTCGCCCAGTTCGCCCCCTACGTGGGCAAGCGCGCCGTCGACGTGGGCTGCGGCCTGGGCTCCTTCGTCGAGCACTTCGTCGCCCACGGAACGGAGCTGTACCGCGGCGTCGAGAACGACGACGACCTGCGCCGCCGATTCTACGAACGGCACCGCGACCCCCGCATCGGACTGACCGCGGCCACCGACGCGACGGACCCCGCCCTAGCCGAGGAGATGAAGCGGGACCGCATCGATACCGCGCTCTGCGTCAACGTACTCGAGCACGTCGAGCGCGACGACTTAGCCCTGCGCCGCATGATCGAGGGCGTCGCGCCGGGCGGACACATCTGCCTGCTGGTACCCGCGCATCCGTTCCTCTATGGAAGCCTGGACGCGCTCGACCGCCACTTCCGCCGCTACACGAAGTCTTCGTTGCGCGACCTCGTCGCCCGCGCCGGCGGCGGCCGCGCCGATTGGGTGGACCTCTACCACTTCAACGCCGTCGCCGCGTTCGGCTGGTTCCTTAAAGGCCGCGTCCTCAAGGAAACGCGCCAAGAGGACGAGAACTTCGCCGTGATGAACGCCGTCCTGCCCATCGTCTCGCGTGCCGAAAAGCTGTTGCGCCCGCCATTTGGGCTCTCTCTGATCGCGGTCCTGCGCCGCCGATAGCCCGCGGGACTCAGCGCGCGAGGAGGCGTTCGATGGCGCCGGTGCGGACCAGGAGCACATACAATCCGGTTCCCGATCCGATGCTGAGCAATCCGTTGCGGCGCCAGAGGTGAACGACGACAACGGCAGCGACGCTAAAGACCTCGGGAAGACCGTAGGGCGGAGCGACGAAAACGGTTCCCTTCAGGCAGTAAACGACAAGAAGGAACATCGCCGAGGCGGGCAGATTCTCGCCGATGAAGCGCAGGCGGCGGCTCTCGCGCCAGCGCTTCGGGATCATAAACGGGAACAGGCGCGACGGGAAGGTCGCGGCGGCCATGACGGCGAAAGCCTTGAGCGCGTAGGCCCGATCAGGCATGGACGCCTCCGTCGTTCCGCGCGCGCCACAGCAAGGCCGCGAAGACGAACGTCAAAGAAGCGAGAAGCATCTGATTCGGGAACGCGCGCAAGGCGAACGCGGCGGCCGCCGCGGCGACGACGAACGGGAACGCGCGCTTGACGGCCAATGCCTGTTCGACGGAGAGCACGACGAACAGCGCGGTCAACACGAAGTCGAAGCCCCGCGCGTCGAAGCGCGCGCCTCGGCCCAGCAAGCCGCCCAACGCGCAACCCGCCACCCAGTACGAATGGTTCAGCGCCGCGACCCTAAAGATGAAGCTCTCGTCCTCCCCGCGGTCTCCGGGTTTCGCCGCGGTCAGGATCGAGTAGGTCTCATCGGTCAAGGCGAAGATCAGATAGAAGCGGCGCCAGCCGCGCTCCGGAAAGCGGCGCAGCAGCGAGAAGCCGTAGAACATGTGGCGCAGGTTCAGAAACAATGTCGCCGCGAAGACCGAGGTCAGGCTGGCATGCGCGGCGAGCAGCCCTATGGAGAGAAACTGGGCGGCGCCCGCGAAAACGACCGCGCCCGAGAGCGGCGAAAAATACCACGGGTAATCCAACGTGCCGAACAGCAGGCCGAAGGCCGTGCCCAGCGGCAGATAACCGAATAGGACCGGCAGCGTGGCGCTGAACGCGGCGCGGCGGACGGCCGTCGCTCGCTCAGACATGGCTTAGTTTGGCGGCGAGGCGGTCGGCGGCGTCGAAGCCCATCTTCATCGCCACATGGGTGTTCACGTACTGGAAACGGCCCTGGCGGCCGGCGGTCTCGACGTTATCGAGTCCGGCAAAGGCGTCGAGGAGGGTCTTCAACGCGCCCTCATAGCCGAGCAGGTACATGGGCTGGGCGTGGCGGGTGCGGAAAACGGTGGCGGAGACGATCTCGAAGGGCGCGATGATGTCCTCGCGCGCCAGATCGTCGACGACGGACTTCACGGCCAGGTCCTCGTCCGACCAGACGGCGTCGGACGGGTCGCAAGCGATTTCGGCGACCAGCAAGGTGGTGCCGGGCGGTTCCATGCGGAAGCCGAAATGCGCCAGGTCGGTGATGCGATTGAACGAATGCTCGCGAAAGTACATGAACGACGCGCGCAGCACTTTCGCGCGCTTCACTTTGAGGCCGACGAAGACGATGGCGCGGAAGCGGAGGGACGCCGCGGCGGCGTCGGCGGCGGGGCCCAGCGAAGGAGCGAACAGCTTCGCGGCCTCGTTGAGCGCGAGCGTGTTCACCACGGCGGAGCACTTGATCGTCTCGCGCTCTCCGCCCGATTCCACCTCGACGCCGACCACGCGCTGGCCGTCGCGCTTGAGGCCGACGACGCGGGTTGAGAGCCTCATTTGGGCGCCCTTCTTGACCGCGTCCTCGGCCATCCGGTCGCAGATCATGGAGAACCCGCGCTTGGTGGTCCACAGCTCGCCCTCGACCTTCTCGACGTAGCCTTCCGTCTTGATGTCGGAACCGCGCGACAGCGCGCGCTTGAACGCCGCGGCCGCCTTATCGACGAACTCCAGGATATTGAAGCGCGGGATGCGCTCGCGCGCGAAGGACGGCGAGAACTGCGCGGGGCCCACGCCCCAGACGCGCAGGATGTAGTCCTTGAAGAACAGCT
>CAIQSZ010000266.1 GCA_903874575.1 uncultured Elusimicrobia bacterium | reverse complement strand
GGACTTGATCCCCCATGCGCAGACGCCCGTAGGCACAGCCGCATTCCTCACATACGCGGGTGCGGCCGCTTCTCCGAAATTAGCTTCCATGATTGACGCGCATTTAAGAACCGTGGATGTAGATGGTCATCCGGGCCTGGGTGCGCAGACTGCCGACGCTTTAGCCGCGGCCGTGAAGGGTTTGGCTCCGCAGGCAGCGCAGGCGGCTTTGGATAGCGCCGGTTACCACGCCACGAGGTTGCGGGAGTACTTCGACGGCGGTGTGAACCAAGGCAAGGTTTCGGTTGCGGCTTTTTTGGGAGCTGCGCGGACGAGCGACGCCGACCTTGAGGTAAAGGACGTTCATTATGATGGCGTCGGTGACTTCGTTGAAATCCCGCCTGGAACGTTCTTGATGGGGAGTCCCAAGGATGAGAAAGGACGTGATGAAGGTGAAACCCAGCACCTCGTGACGATGACCCAGCCGTACCAGGTCGCGAGGGATGTAGTGACCCAGAGACTATATCAAGACATCATGGACAAGAACCCTTCGCAGTTCAAAGGCGCTAATCTTCCCGTGGAGAATATCTCTTTCGATGATGCCAAAGACTTCATCGCAAAACTTAACGAAAAGACGGGCGAAAACTTCCGCCTTCTGACGGAAGCGGAGTGGGAGCGCGCGGCGAGAGCGGGTGAACGGAGAAGCCGTCACGGCAGAGTTGAGGAGGTCGCTTGGTACGAGGGAAGTTCAGTTGGTAAAACCCAAGAGGTCGGCGGGAAGCAACCGAATAAATGGGGCATCCGAGATATGCTCGGAAACGTATATGAGTGGACTCAGGACTGGTATGGCAAGTATTCTGCGGAGGATGCGATTGATCCGCGTGGTCCTGCTACGGGCTCCTACCGGGTTACTCGTGGCGGCTCCTGGAACAGCCACGCCGGGTACGTGCGGTCGGCCCACCGCGACGGCGCCGCTCCGGGCGCCCGCTACGGCAGCCTGGGCCTGCGCCTTGCCCACTGAGGTCATTGCGCTTTACCCTTTTCCGATTTAACACTTTGCGGGTTTTGGCGGAGTGAGCTAATGCGTGCGCGCGCGAAGCCGCGCACGCAGTAACTCACGGAGCGAGTTCTCGGGGAAGACGGAC
This sequence comes from uncultured Elusimicrobia bacterium, assembly GCA_903874575.1. GTDB lineage: Bacteria > Elusimicrobiota > Elusimicrobia > UBA1565 > UBA9628 > GWA2-66-18. The sequence continues at coordinate 2,142 of CAIQSZ010000266.1, read as the reverse complement.
GTGAAAGTCTACGACTACGTCGATGTTCAAGTCCCGGTCTAAATAAACATGTATTCTCGACGCCAGAAGGCCTACAAGGGACTTGGCTTTGATGATGCCTTCAGGGAAGGAATACGGAAATGAATTTTTCTTCGAAGTTCGCGATGAGCAACGCCGTCGCGGCCAATCAATAATCGTCTACATGCTCATGGACGATGATCTTGAGCATGGTCTGATATCCGATGCCGCGCTTACCAGCTTTTGCCTTGAGCTTATCGATGATCGCCGGATCGAGCAGGATCAATGTCGGCATTTGGCGGGTCCGAGGACGAACGATTACGGCAGATCCGCTCCGAGCGATATCTTGTGTGATATCTCGGCGGGTAAATTCGTTTAGCTGCGCGTCTTTATGAGTTGGGTTCACCGAGTACGGTTCCATCTCGGATTAAGCGGCGGAGCGAACTCCGACGGACAACGTCAATCCGGCCGCCTGGAGCAAGCGCATCACGCTTTCCAAGTGCGGATTGCCCCGATGACCAACGGGCCAAGCAACAGCGACAACCAAAGGAGATCCATTGTTCGCACCTCGCGCGCACTTCCGCGCCTACGGCGACGTCGGCACGATCTTTCGCCGTTCGATTTGATTGTAGCATCCGGCGCACGTAAGTCAGGTAAAATGGACCATGGCTGAGCGAGATCGCAATCCGAGAGGCACGCCGGGCGGCATCATCGCCTCGGCCGCGTTCAACTACGCGTTGAAGTTCTTCGAGTACGCCGCCGCGAAATATCCCGAGCTGGGCAAGTGCGAAATCGAGATCAGGCACGCGTCGCTCCAGGCGGCCACCGTCGTCTCGACCTTGATCCAGCAGGAGCGGCGCTCGCCGGAAGACGCCAAAGAGCTGTACGCCCATGTCTCGCGGGGTTTCCCTCCGTCGGCGCGTCACCGCTGCCTGGCGGCCATCCGCAATCTCTCCGTCTATCTGCTCAAAGCCGATCGCGACGCCCTCGGCCCGGACGAGATCCCGTCGCTCGCCAGCTTGGCCGGCGTAGACGACAAGCAACTGGCGAACGCGCTCGCCGTCTGGCTGGGCGGCGTCATCATGGACAAGTGGACGCTTGGGGAAGCGGACAAGCCGGCCGCGGCCGCCATGGCCCGGAGCGCCTGGACGAGCGCGATCATGATCGGGCGGATGCTTCAGGCGAAGGGGAAGTAAGGCCGACGCAAAAACGTCAACTCGCGTCCATGGCGCTATTCTGCCGCGCGACATAGACTGACCACGGTTGCAAGCGCCTGCGGAGGTCCGCCATGGAAACCGATAAGCCGCTCGTTGACGACTCGCGCCATCACGCGGCGAAGGTCGAAAGGATGATGGATGATCTGATCCGGCAGCTCCGCGCCGATGTGGACAAATTGGATGACCGAAGCGGCCGGGTGCTTTTCCAGGCCTCGGCCGAGGTCCTGCTCGGCATGAAGGCCGCGTTCCAGCATTTCCAGAGGCGAACGGAGCCGGCGATGCGCTAGGTCCGGTCAACGCGCAGTAATGCTGGTTGAATGATCCGGCGAAGACGCTGGAGTAGCCGTCGTTAAGGGAGGTTTCATGCCATTTAAAAGCCAGGCTCAGCGCGGAAAATTCTACGCGATGAGATCGCGGGGAGAAATCAACGCCAAGACCGTTAAGGAATTCGAGGACGCGACCCCCAAAGGCAAGAAGCTCCCGTATCACGTTAAGAAGCATCGAAAGGGCGCGAACTGAGGTCCGGGCGATTTGGGCCGCGGCGTCCGACGCGGCGCTCTGAGCGTGAAGCCAGGTTCTGATATTGTCGGTTTCGGGCGGAATTTAGGCGTGAGACGTGGACGGAACAGAGCCCTCCTTCGGGAGGGCTTTTCTTTTCGGGATATAGGCGTTATGCTGTCGAGGCTGCCGGATACCTTGGGAGACGTCAACGACAGGGAGGATCAAATGGCCGGCGAGAAGAAAAGAAACGCGATGTTTATGAAAATCCTCTGCCATGAAGACGCTCTGAAAGTAGTCAGAGACTGCGGCAATGGATTTTTCGTTGTAGCGGGGCGGGAGTAACGTCGTACTGGCGGTACTCATTGCTTGGGCAGCCGCCCGCTCGGTAGAAGCGACATTCAAGCTTCACGGGAAGAAGCTCTCCGGC
>CAIQSZ010000265.1 GCA_903874575.1 uncultured Elusimicrobia bacterium | reverse complement strand
TGGCCAGGCGCTGGCGCTGGCCGCCGGACAGGCGCGCGCCGCGGTCGCCCAGCGGCGCGTCCAAGCCTAGCGGGAACGAGGCCACGAAGTCCGACGCGTCGGCCACCTTCAGGGCGTTCTCCACCTCGCCGCGCGCGGCGCCTTCCTTGCCGATGGCGACGTTGCCCAGCACGGTGTCGTTGAAGAGGATGGTCTCCTGCGAGACCAGGCCGACGCGGCGGCGGAGCTCGTGCGAGTCCATGTCCTTGAGGTCGATGCCGTCGATGGTGATGCGCCCTTCGGTCGGATCGAACAGGCGCAGCAGCAGATGCACGAAGGTGGTCTTGCCGGAACCCGACGGCCCGGCCAGCGCCACGACTTCACCTTTGGCGATGGCGAGGGACACGTCGTGCAGCGCCCAGGCGTCGCGGCCGGGGTAGCGGAACGACACATGGTCGAACACGATTCCCTTTTCGAGAGCCGGGAACGGAGCGGGAGCGGCCGGCTCGACGACGGTGGGTTTTTCGTCGAGCACGGAGAAGATGCGGTCGGCGGCGGCCAAGCCCAGCTGCAGGGTCGCGTTCATCTGCGCCAGGTTCTTGATGGGACCGTAGGCCATGAAGAAACAGCCCAGGAAGACCGCGAAGTGGCCGGGAGTCATCATGCCGGCGCCGATCTGTCGCCCGCCGAGGTAGACGATGGCCGCCATGATCAGCGAGCCCAGGAACTCCATCAGCGGGCCCGACAGCGCGGTCGCCCGGAAGTAGCGCATCATCTGGTGGAAGAACTCGTCGTTTTCCTTGCGGAACTTGTCGATGGCGCCCTTCTCGTAGTTGAACGACTTCACGACGAGCATGCCTTGCAGGCTCTCCTGGAACCGGTGGTAGATCTCCCCCATCACTTCCTGGCCGCGCCGGCCGGCGGCGCGCAGCTTGCGGCCCAGCACGCCCAGCACCCCTCCGGCCATCGGGATGGCCAGCAGGGCGATCAAGGCGAACTTGGGGTTGGTGTAGATCATCACGCCCAGCACGACGACGACGGTCAGCGAGTCCCGGATCGCGTACAGCGGCACGAACTGCAGCGCGGACTGCAGGGCCGTCATGTCGTTGGTCAGCTTGGCCAGCACCTCGCCGCCCTTGGTCTTCCAGAAGAAGTCCATCGACAGCGCGTGCAGGTGGGTGAACAGGTCCTCGCGGATTTCCTGGGTGATCTTCTGGCCCAACCAGCTCATCAGGTAGCTCTGCGTATACTGAAAGATGAGCTTAAGGAAGAACACGCCCGGGATCATCATCGCGACGCGGATGAGCTTTTTCGGATCGGCGTCGGCGCCGGCGAACAGCGCGCTGGACACCGGATCGAGCACCTTGACCATCGCGCCGTTGAGCGCCGCCACCACGCACATGACCGCCACCGCTTGCGCGAGGCGGGTCTTGTGCGGCCGGACGTAAGAGACGATCCGGCGGATGGAGTCCCCGTCCCGGCTCATCGCGCGATTCCCATTGGGGGACTATTTTAGCTCTTTCTGGCGGGCGTCCGGCCGGGCTATAATTACGGCCGATGAGTTTGACGAAAGTCGCCGAGTTGGACGGGCGCGAGGTGTGGCTGGCCGTTCTGAGCCGGCCCGAGGAACCCGCGTCGTGGGCCGGCGTCGCGCGCCCGCGCGGCGGCGTGCTCGCCTATCTGGACGGCTGGACCGACGCCGAACTGACGGTCTTCTGCCGCGGGCTTCTCGCGCTGGAGCCGTCGGAGGCGGCCTTCGCGGGCGCGGCGGCCGCCGAGGCGCGCGAGGCGCTGGCCCGGGTCGCTCCCGCGATTGCCTCGACCGCGAGGGGCGACGAGCCGCTCGACGAGTCGGTGTGGTACATGTTCTTCGCCAGCTACGAGCCCGACCCGGCCACGCGCCGCCAGCCGCCGCTGATCGTCGCCTTCCGCGAGGGCGACCCGCGCGTGGCCGTCTTCAAGGCCGTCGCCGCGCGTTTCGGCGCGGCGATGAACGAAGTTCTCGAGCGGTGAAGCTTTCGAAGGTCCCGAAGGGCGTTACGAGGCGCCGCCCGAGCCTGAGATCCGGCCGAAGTATTCGAGCATAGTCCGGCCGACGGCCTGGGAGAGTTCGTGCTCGTCCACGGGCTTGCGCAGCACGCGCTGCATGGAGGTCATCACGTCGGACTCCAGCCGGCACGGGTGGATCAGGCGGAACGGGGCCAGGCTGTTGTTGACGTTCAGGGCGAAGCCGTGGTAGGAGACCCCTCCGCGCACCGCGACGCCGATGGATGCCAGCTTCTTGCTTCCCACCCACAGCCCGGTGAAGCCCTTCACGACGCCGGCCTCCACCCCGAACGGGCGGACGGCCTCGATCAGCACCGCTTCCAGCGCCGCGAGGTAGGAGCGCGGGCGCAGTCCGTGATCGGACAGCTTCAGGATGGGGTAGCCGACGAGTTGTCCGGGGCCGTGGTAGGTCATGTCCCCGCCGCGCTCCGCTTTATGGACGGGATACGGCAGGCCTTTGGGGATCGCCTGCTTGCTCGATCGTCCGATGGTGTATACCTCCGGATGCTGGCAGAGCAGAACGACGTCCTGCGCGTCCCCTGAGGCGCGTTCGAAGACCAGCCTGCGCTGCAGGGTCCAGACCTCTTCGTAGTCCTTGAGGCCCAGGTCCCGGACCAGCATGCGCTACGCGGCGACCTTGGGCGCTTCGCGCTTGACGGCGAGCATGTGGACGGGATGGCCCAGCGCCGCTTCGCACGCCTCCGCGAAGGCTTCGTTCAAAGTGGGATGCGGGTGGATGGTCGCCGCGACCTGCTCCAAGGTCACGCCCACGGAGACCGCCAGGCACGCCTCGCCGATCAGGTCCGAGGCGTTCGGGCCGACGAAGCCCGCGCCCAGGATGCGGTGATTGTTCTTGTCGGCCACCACCTTGCAGAAGCCTTCGGTCTCGCGGACGGCCTGCGCTCGGCCGGACGCGATGAACGGGAACTTGCCCACGACGGTCGCCGCGCCCGCTTCCTTGGCCTCCGCGTCGGTCATGCCCACCCAGGATATTTCGGGGTCGGTGAACACGGCCCACGGCACCGCGCCCCGAGGCTCCAGCGGCTTGCCGGCGATGGACTGCGCGGCCAGGACGGCCTCGCGGCTGGCCTTGTGCGCCAGGTACGGCTGACCCACCACGTCCCCGATCGCGTAGATGTTCGCCGCGCTGGACAGCAGTTCGGTGTCCACGACGATGTGCCCGCGCGCGTCCAATTCGACGCCGATCTTCTCCAAGCCCAGGTCCCGGCTGCGCGGCGCGCGTCCGACGGCCAGCAGGATTTTGTCGCACGGGATGGTCTTCACGCCTTCAGGGGTCTCCACCGTCAGTTCCAGGCGCTTGCCTTTCTTCACCCAGGACTTCGCCTTGGCGCGCAGAAGGACCTCCGCGCCCAGCTTGGCCAGGCCGCGCCCGACCACGGAGGACATCTCGCGCTCGATCGCGGGCAGCAGCGAGTCGGTGAACTCCACGACGGTGACCTTGGAGCCCAGTTTCGCGAAGATGGTGCCGATCTCCAGGCCGATGACGCCGCCGCCGATGACGACCAGCGCCTCGGGAACCTCCTGCAGATCGAGAGCCTCCTTGGAGCCGACGACATTGACGCCGTCCACCTCGAAGCCGGGGATGACGATGGGCGCCGAGCCGGTCGCCACGATCGCCTGCTCGAACTCCACCGCCTGCGCGCCGCCGTCGGCCTTGTCGACGACCGCGGTGTGCGCGCTGGTGAAGCGGGCGCTGCCCTGGATGAACTCGCTCCTGTTGCCCCTGAGCAGGACGCCGACGTTCTTGACCACGCCTCCGACCATCTGGTCCTTCCACGCGACGACCTTGTCCCAGTCGATGTGGGTCGCCTGGCCGTCCTCGAAGCCGGCCTCCTTGGCCTTTTTCGACTTGTAGCGCGTCCCGGCGGCCGCGATCAAGGCCTTCGACGGGATGCAGCCGTAGTTCAGGCACTCGCCGCCCAGCTTGTCGCGGTCCACGACGACGGAACGCTTGCCGAGCTGGCCCAGCTTGATGGCCGCGACGTAGCCGCCCGGCCCGCCGCCGATGATGAGAACGTCGGTTTTGATGGACATGGTGACCTCTTCCCCGTCAGAGTAAAGTGCGCGGATTTTCGAGCGAGCGGATGAGCGTGTTCATGAAGTTCGCCGCGTCCGCCCCGTCCACCACGCGGTGGTCGAAGGAGAGGCACAGGTTCATCATGTCGCGTATGAAGACGCCCCCGTCGCGGAACATCGGACGCTTCCGCAGCTTCATCAGCCCCAGAATGGCGACTTCAGGATGATTGACGATCGGGTTGGCGTAGAGGCCGCCGATGGGACCGATGTTGGTGATCGTGAAGGTCCCTCCCTTGAGCGCCGCGACGTCGATCGTATTGCTCCGGACTTTTTCCGCCAAAGCGGCCACTTCGGCGGCCAGGCCGAACAGGTCCTTGCCGTCGGCGCCCTTGATGTTGGGCACCAGCAGGCCCTGCGGCGCGGCCACCGCGACGCCGATGTTCTTGTCGCGCCTGACCAGGATCTCGCCGGCGGCCTCATCGAGCGAGCTGTTGAACATGGGATACTCGGCCAGCGCCTTGACCAACGCGCGGATGATGAACGGCAGGAAGGTCAGCTTCACGGCGCGGGCCGCGGCGGCGGGCTTGAGTTCCTCGCGCAGCGCCAAGAGCGCGGTCATGTCGCATTCGTCCACGTGCGTCACGTCGGCGACCGTGCGTTTGGACAGCGCCATCTTCTCGGCGATCTTGCGGCGGATGCCGACGAACGGGACTTTCTCGACGCCGGAGGACGCGGGAGACGCAGGCGTGAACGTCGGCGGCCCGTCCGCGGCTTGGGCGGCGGCCGGGCGGCCGGTCTTGGCGCGGCGTTCGCCCTTGGGCGAGGCGGCGCGGACGTCGCCTTCCACGACGCGGCCGCCGGGGCCGGTGCCGGTCAGGCGCGTGATATCCACGCCCAGTTCCAGGGCGAGGGCCTTCACGGCGGCGGTGGCGTTGGCTTTCGCGGCGGCGATTTCGCGCGTCGCGCCGGAGCCGCCCTTGAAGCCGCGCAGATCGGCTTCCAGGACTCGGCCTTCGGGGCCGGAGCCGGCGACCAGGCCGATGTCCACGCCCAGCTCCTTGGCGAGCTTGCGCAGCATCGGGCTGGCCGGCGCGTCGGCCGTCCCGGGGGCGGTTCGGGAGAGCGCCGCCGCGGGGGCGGCAGCGGCGGCGGACGCGGTTTTGGCGGGAGCGGGCTCGCCGCCGGCGACGTCGGAGAAGGTCACGAGGGGCGCGTGGACTTTGACCTTCCGGCCGGGCTCGGCGTGAAGGACGGCGATTGTTCCCGTCTTGGGGGAAGGAATCTCGACTTCGGCTTTATCGGTGAGGACGGAGGCGAGAGCTTGATTCTCGGACACGGAGTCGCCGACCTTCGCGTGCCATTTAACCAGCTCTCCCTCGACCAGGCCCTCGCCGATGTCGGGGAGGTTGAAGACATATTCGCCGCCGCGGGCGGCGGCCGGCGCGGACAGCGCGGGCGCGGCGCCGGAGGTTTCGAAGAGCGCCAAGGGGGCGTGAACCTTCGCCTTCTGGCCGGGTTTGCCGAACAGCTTCACGACTTTTCCCGTCTTCGGGCAAGGAATCTCGACTTCCGCCTTATCGGTCAGGACCGAGACGAGGGGCTGGTTCTCCCGGACGGAGTCCCCCTCCTGGACGAACCATTTCACGATTTCGCCTTCGGCCAGGCCTTCGCCGATGTCGGGCAGGTTGAATTCGAAGTTCATCGATTATGTTCTCCCAGATGTCCTTTCAGGAACAGTTCCGCCGCGCGATAAGACGAGCGGACGAACGGGCCGGATGCGACGTGGAGGAAGCCGCGCTCGCGCGCCAGTTCCCCATAGCGCTTGAAGTCGTCGGGAGGGATGAAGTCGGCGACCGGGAGATGCCGGCGCTCGCCCGACGGCCGCAGGTATTGCCCCAAAGTGAGGATGTCGACTTGCGCCGCGCGGATATCGTCGAACGCGCGAAGGAGTTCCTCTTCCGTTTCTCCCAAGCCGAGCATGAGCGACGTCTTGGTCGGCGTCGCCGGGAGGAAGCGTTTCGCGTTCCTCAAGACGTCGAGCGACTGACGATAGCCCGCCCTCGCGTCGCGCACCGACGCCGACAAGCGCTCCACGCACTCGACGTTGTGCGCGACCACGTCCGGTCCCGCGCGCAGCACCGTCTCCAAGCGCGACGTTTCCCCTCGGAAATCCTGCAGGAGCATCTCGATTTTCAGCCCCGGGTTCGCTCTCTTCACGGCCTCGACGCACGCGGCCAGGTGGCCGGCTCCCTGATCGGGGAGGTCGTCGCGGCAGACGGTCGTCAGGACCGCGTAATCGACGCGCATCTCCTTGAGGGTCAGCGCCAATTTCGACGGTTCATTCGCGTCGGGCGGCGGCGGCTTGACCGCGGCGCCGACGGAGCAGAAGCGGCAGGCGCGGGTGCAGGTATCCCCCATCACCATGAACGTCGCCGTCCCGCCGCCCCAGCACTCGCCCATGTTCGGACAGCGGGCTTGCTCGCAGACGGTGGCCAGCCCGCGGGAGCGGGACGCTTCCTTGAGGCGCGCGACGACCGGTCCGGCCGGCAGCGAGACCTTCAGCCAGGGCGGAAGGGGAAGCTTCTCGGCGACCGGGGACAATTTAGTGCTCGCCCTTCTCCGCCAGGAAGCGTTCGGCCTCCAGCGCGGCCTTGCAGCCGTTGCCGGCGGCGGTGATGGCCTGGCGATAGCGGTCGTCCATGACGTCTCCGGCCGCGAACACGCCCTCGACGCTGGTGCGCGTGCGCTCGTCGGCCGCGATATAGCCGGCGGCGTTGAGCTTGAGTTGCCCCTTCAGGAAGTCCACCGTCGGCGCGTGGCCGATGGCGACGAAGATTCCGTCGCAAGCGACTTGAGTCACGGCGCCGGTTTTCAGGTTCTTGAGCTTGGCGCCGTTGACGTGGTCGTCGCCCAGGACTTCGTCGACGGCCGAATCCCAGACGAAGGAAATCTTCGGGTTCTTTTTCGCGCGGTCCTGCATGATCTTCGACGCGCGCAGCGCGTCGCGGCGGTGCACGACGGTGACTTTCTTGGCGAAGTTGGTGAGGAAGGTGGCCTCTTCCAGGGCGGTGTCGCCGCCGCCGACGACCAGGACTTCCTTCTGCTTGAAGAAGAAGCCGTCGCAGGTCGCGCAGGCGGACACGC
>CAIQSZ010000264.1 GCA_903874575.1 uncultured Elusimicrobia bacterium | reverse complement strand
CCGGTGAAAAGGCCAGGTGGAAATCCACGCCCGCTTTGAGGCCGCTCGAGGCTTCCAGGATCGGGCGCACGACCTCGTCGGTGGTGCCGGGATAGGTCGTGCTCTCAAGCACGATCAGCTGCCCCCGCTTAAGCCGCGGAGCCAGCGCCTCGCACGCCGCGATGACGGCGCCGAGGTCGGGTTCCTTTGACTTGCGCAGGGGCGTCTGCACGCAGATCAGGATCGCCTCGCAGTCGCCCAGCGTCCGGTCGTCGGCAACGACCTTCAAGCGGCCGGCGCCGAGCATCTCGGCGACGACCGAATCCCGCACGTCCGCGATGTAGGATCGGCCGCGACGCAGTTGCGACGCGCGAAGGGGGCTCGCCTCGACGCCGATCACGCGATAGCCCGCCCTGGCGAACTCGACGGCCAGCGGGAGGCCGACGTAGCCCAGGCCCACGATGCCGATGCGCGCCTTGCCGTCGCGCAGCCGCCTCTCCAATTCCACGGCGCCAGTATAGACGATGAGGGCGGGCTTGTCCATAACCGCCCATATATGAGAAAATAGAGCTAGACACTATGAAATCACTCGATCTCTGCGTCGTCGGCGCCGGCTATGTCGGTCTGGTCACCGGAGCGTGCTTGGCCGACATCGGACACCGCGTCGTGTGCGTGGACTCCGATCCGAAGAAGCTCCGGTCGCTCAAGGCCGGGAAAGTCCCCATCCACGAGCCCGGCCTGGACGATTTGTTCCGCCGCGTCGTGCGCTCCGGGCGCCTGACCTTCGTCGGCTCCGTCGAGGAAGGTCTCCGGTATAAGGGCCGCCGCGCCGCCGTGGTCTTCATCGCCGTCGGCACCCCGCCCCGCCCCGACGGCTCCGCCGACCTCTCGGCCGTCGAGGCCGTCGCCGAGACCGTCGCCAAGCAGATCGACTCGTACACGGTGATCGTCGATAAATCGACGGTGCCCGTCGAGACCGGAGAGTGGGTGTCCCGCACCATCCAGCGCTTCAACAAATCCGGCACCGCTTATGACGTAGTCTCCAACCCCGAGTTCCTCAGCGAAGGCTCGGCGGTGAAGGATTTTCTGCATCCCGACCGCGTCGTCCTGGGGGTCTCCTCGAAGCGCGCCGAAGCCGTCATGCGGCAGGTCTACGCGCCGCTCAAGACGACGGTGCTGGTCACCGACGTCAAGAGCGCCGAGTTGATCAAGCACGCGTCGAACTCGTTCCTGGCGACGAAGATCTCCTACATCAACGCCGTGTCGGCCCTGTGCGAGAAGGTGGGCGCGGACATCCAGATGGTCGCGCGGGGCATGGGCCTGGACCGCCGCATCGGCCCCATGTTCCTCAACGCGGGCATCGGTTTCGGCGGGTTCTGCTTTCCCAAGGACCTTGAGGCGTTTTACTGGATCAGCAAGCAGAAGGGATACGACTTCCATCTACTCAAATCGGTCAAGGAAATCAACGAGCACCAAAAAGGCTGGATCGCGCGCAAGATCGAGGAGAAGCTGTGGAACCTCGAGGGCAAGACGGTCGCGTTGCTGGGCCTGGCCTTCAAGCCGAACACGGACGACATGCGTTTCGCCCCGTCCATCGACGTGGCCGTCCAGCTCAAAAGCCGCGGCGTGAAGCTACGCGCGTTCGACCCGGTCGCCATGGAGCGCGCGAAGGTCCTGCCCGAGTTCGCCGGCGTCAAGTTCTGCAAGGACGAGTACGAAGCGCTTAAGGGCGTGGACGCGGCGGCGGTCGTCACCGAATGGCCCGGCTTCAAGGAACTCGACCTCAAGCGCGCCAAGAAGCTGATGCGCACGGCCGTGCTGCTCGACGGCCGCAACGTGTTCGATCCCGAGGCCGCGCGCGCGCTGGGCTTCGATTACGCGGGCGTCGGCCGGCCCTAGCCGTAGATGAAGCGCATCCTCATCACCGGCGGCGCGGGCTTCCTGGGCTCGCACCTGTGCGAGCACTATCTCGCCAAAGGCTGCTCGGTCATCGCCGTCGACAATCTGCTCACCGGCGATCTGTCGAACATCGCGCACCTGATGGCCGATTCGCGCTTCTCCTTCATCAAAGCGGACGTGACGAACTATCTCCACGTGGCCGGCAAGCTGGACATGGTCATGCACTTCGCCAGCCCCGCGTCGCCCGTCGACTACGCGCGCTGGCCTATCCCCACCCTCAAGGTGGGCGCGCTGGGCACGCACAAGGCTCTGGGCCTGGCCAAGGACAAGGGGGCGATGTTCGCGCTGGCTTCGACCTCGGAGGTCTACGGGGACCCCGAGGTCAACCCCCAGCCCGAGACCTACTGGGGCAACGTCAACCCGATCGGCCCGCGAGGCGTCTACGACGAGGCCAAGCGCTTCGCCGAAGCCTTGACGATGGCCTACCATCGCTCGCACGGCATGCCGGTCAAGATTGCGCGCATCTTCAACACCTACGGCCCGCGCATGCGCCGCGACGACGGTCGCGCCGTGCCGAACTTCATCACTCAGGCGCTGGCGGGCAAGCCCGTCACCGTCTACGGCGACGGAACGCAGACGCGCAGCCTGACCTTCGTGTCCGATCTGGTGGACGGCATCGACCGCCTGGTGCGCTCGAAGATCACCGGCCCCGTCAACATCGGCAACCCGCGCGAGATGACCTTGCTCGAGATCGCGCAGACCGTGAAGAAGCTGACCCGATCCCGCTCGAAGCTGGTCTTCAAGAAACTCCCCGTCGACGACCCTAAGGTCCGCCGGCCGGACATCTCGCTGGCCGAGAACGCGCTCGGCTGGTCGCCGAAGGTTCCATTCGAACAGGGCCTGCCGCGCACCATCGCGTTCTTCCGCAAGACCTCCTGAACCCGGTCCTTTCCCTCGTCATCGCCTGCCGCGACGAAGAGGGCAACCTCTCGCGCTACGAGCGCGAGTTGTTCCCCGCCCTTGAGCGTCTGGGCGTCTCTTGGGAAGCGGTCGTCGTCGACGACGGCTCCGTCGACAAAACCGCGGCGGCGGCCGCCGCCCTGGCCGCCGCGCGCTCGAACATCTTCGTCGTTTCGCTCAGGCCGGGCCGCGGTCTGGGCGGCGCCCTGCGCGCGGGCTTTTCGGCCGCCCGCGGCGAGTGGATCGCCACGCTGGACGCCGACCTGACCTTCCGTCCCGAGGCGCTCAAGGACATGCTCGACGCGGCGCGCGCCTGCGGCGCGGAGTTGGTCGCGGGCTCGCCGTACCTCCGCTCCGGAGACCTTGAAGCCGTCCCCTGGGCGCGCACCCTGCCTAGCCTGATGATGAACGCGCTGTACCGCGGCCTGTTCGGCATGAGACTGACGGCTTACACGCCGATCCTGCGGCTGTACCGCGCGGCCCGGCTGCGGGAACTGCCCCTCTCCTGCGAGGGCTTCGAGATCAACGCCGAGATCGCGGCCCGAGGACTCCTCGACGGCTGGCGCGTGGCCGAGGTTCCCGCGGCGCTGGGAACGCGCTCCGTCGGCGCCTCGAAACTGGGGCGCGGGAAGGAACTGGCCCGCCACCTGTCGCTGATCGCGCGCCTGCTCGGGCCGTGGGAAAAACCGTCCGCGGCCTCCGGCGGTTTGCTAGGATTGGCGCGAAAAGAAAAATAAGGAGACTGTATGAGCGTTCCCGGCACCCCTGAAAGACCCCTGTGCGTCGCAGTCGTCGGCTCCGGCCCATCGGGCCTCTACGCGGCCGACGCGCTCATGAAAACCGCCGGCCTCGCCGTCCGCATCGACGTGTTCGACCGCCTGCCGACCCCTTACGGGCTGGTTCGCGGCGGGGTGGCGCCGGACCATCAGAACATCAAGGCCGTCGTCGCGGTCTACGAGAAGCTTCTGATGGACCCGCGCGTGCGCTTCTTCGGCAACGTGAAGCTGGGCCGCGACCTCGCCGTGGACGACCTGCGCGCCCGCTACGACCAGATCGTCTACGCGGTCGGATGCGAGAGCGACCGCAAGATGGGCATCCCGGGCGAGCATCTGGCCGGTTCGTTCTCCGCGACGGAGTTCGTCGGCTGGTACAACGGACATCCCGACCATCGCGATCATACATTCGACCTTTCGTGCGAAGCGGCCGCCATCGTCGGCGTCGGCAACGTGGCCATCGACGTGGCCCGCATCCTGGCGCAAGACCCCGAGATCCTGGCCAAAACCGACATCGCCTCGCACGCCTTCGAGGCCCTGCGCAGAAGCAACGTCAAGCGCGTGTACCTCCTCGGCCGTCGCGGACCCGTACAGGCCGCGTTTTCGCCCAAGGAGATCGAGGAATTGGGCGAAGTCCAACGCGCCGACCTGGTCGTCGCCGAGGACGAACTGATCTTGGACGCGGCCTCCAAGGCCGGCCTGTCCGACGCCGAGTGCAAGAAGAATTTCGACTACCTGACCGCGGTCGCCGCGCGCGGCGCCGGCCGCAAGGACCGCAAGATATTCGCGCGCTTCTGCGTGTCGCCGGTCGAGTTGATCGGCGCGAACGGCAAGGTGGCGGCGCTGAAGCTGGAACGCAACGCGCTCGAACCCGACGGCGCGGGCAGAGTGGCGGCCAAGGGCACGGGGAAGTTCGAGACGCTGGAAGGCGTGGGCTTGGTGTTCCGCTCGGTCGGATACCGCGGCGTTCCCACGCCCGGCGTGCCGTTCGACGAAAAGGCGGGCCGCATCGCCAACGACGCGGGCCGCGTCGTCGCCGGCGGCGGACCCGTCGCGGGCGAATACGTGGTCGGCTGGGCCAAGCGCGGCCCGTCGGGCCGGATCGGCACGAACAAGGCCGACTCGGCGGCGACCGTGCAGGGCATGCTCGCCGACCTGAAGGACGGGAAGCTTCCCGCCCGCGCCGTGGACGCCGCGCCCGAATCGACCCCGAAGCTCCTGGCCTCCAAGGACGTGAAGCCCGTCGCCTTCGCTCAGTGGAAGAAACTCGACAAAATCGAGTTGGCCAACGGCGCCCTGAAAGGCAAGATCCGGGAAAAGTTTACCCGCGTGGAAGAGATGTTGTCCGCCCTCTCCGCCGGCGGGTGAACTCCCGGACGAATCGAAAGCAAGCCCGTCGAAGCCGCCAGCCGCCCAGCCAGCTTCGCGCCGGCATCCGGCGACAGCGCCAGTTCGACCAGTTCCGCCAAGGACGCCCGCCGAAACGGCTCCACCGCGCGGTAATGCCGCGCGGTCGCTTCCTCGACCGCCCTTAACACCGCCGCCGTCTCCCGCCCGCCGGACAGGTCCAAGCGCCAGCCCGACGCACGCCGCTCGCGCAGATGCAAAACCCCGCAGTCCTCCAGCCGCAACAAAGCGCGCGTGAGCGCTTCGGGGTCTTCATGGGTCATAGAGACTTCCGTCGGACCCTCGCCTCGACCGCCGCCGAGCGCCAGCCAGGCCACCTCGGCCTCGCGTCTCTCGGTCTCCTCGCCGGGAAACGCCGTTAGGTGCAGCGCGTAGGCGCGCGAGACGTCGTCTTGTTCGCCTAAGCGTAAAGCCCTCAGTTCGCGACGAAGGCGTTCGAGCGGAAGACCCGCCCAGCGGCGCGCGCGCCGCGCCGACGCGATCTGGAGCAATATCCAGCACGAAGCGGGAGCGCCGTCTCGCCCGGCGCGGCCCGCCTGTTGGAAGTATTCCTCCAGGGACGCCGGCAAGCCCAGGTGCGCGACGAAGCGCACGTCCGCGCGATCCACCCCCAATCCGAACGCCCGCGTCGCGCACAAAAGTCCTCGTCGACCCGACAGGAAATCCTCCGCGACGGCGCGTTTTTGGACGGCCCAGAGCGCCGCGTCGGCTCCCGCGGGCGGACGGCCGGTGTACGCGGCCGCGTCGACGCCCAGCGACGAGTTCAACTCCCGCGCCAACGTCGCCGCGCCGAGCGGGCCGTCCACGCGCGGACAGAATATGATGCCGGGGCCGCGGCAACCGTCCGGAAGCGCCCGCGTCAGCAACTCGCGCAGGCGGGCCGCATGATCGGGCGCGGCGCCGGACCATACGTGGAAAGACAGGTTCTCCCGGGGCGCGCCCGCGCGCACGCGCGCGGGGGAGCGCAGGCCCAGCACGCGCTCGGCCTCCGCCTGCGCTCCCGCGGACGCGCCGGCCGATACCGCCGCCAGCGCGGGCATGACGCCGGATGAGGAGGACCATTCGCGCACGCGCGACCCCAAAGCGCGGTACGCGGGACGCCAGTCGTGGCCGCGGCGCGCGGCGCAGTGCGCCTCATCGATGATGACCAACGATACCCCCTCGGTCTCCGCCGCGCCGCGCAGAGCCGCGCGGAACGCGCCCGAATCCAGACGCTCCGGCGCGGCCAGCGCCACGCGCAGCCGCCCGGCGGATAACTCCGCCAGCGCGTCGCGCGTGGAATCGGGATCGTCGCCGACCATGAGTCCCACGGGACCCGCGCCCGCCTCGGCCAGCCGCCGCGCCTGGTCGCGCAGAAGCGCGCGCAAAGGTGCCACCACCAAAGTCGTCCCGGGAGACAACAGGGCCGCCAAATGGAAGACGAGCGATTTTCCCGCGCCCGTGGGCATGGTCAGCGACAGGTCCCGCCCGGACAGCAGGGCCGCCGCGCCGTCGGCCTGGCCGGCACGCAGTCCCGAGACGCCGAACAGCCGACGCGCCAGCGACTCCAAAGCCGCGTCGTCGCGCGCGAACGGGAGGGGTTCGGCGTAAAGCCTCAAAACGGAATTCGCTTCGCCCCCGTCCGCAACCCAGGCGGCGCGCCGACCCGGATATCCTCCGCCGGTCCACAAGACGCGCAGGACTTCCTCCTCGACCGTCCCGGCCCCGGGAAACAGGCACGAGAGGTCGCCGACCAACGCCGCCAGGTCGCGCCGCGCGGTCTCGCACAGCCACGCCGATTCGCCGGCGGTGAAGGTCTTCGTGCGCGCCAAATCCGCGTCCAGACGCGCCGGCAGTCCGGGACCCGCCAGCAGCGCCGCGCACTGCAGGCGATGCAGCGCGCCGGCCGCCGCGAGGACGCGGGCTCCGAAGCGCGCGCGCAGTTCCTCCTCCAGTCCGGGCCCGACGGGCACCAGGGGGGCTCTCGTCAGCAGGCGCCACGCGAGAGCGCGCGCGTAGCCACCCGCCGGCGGCTCGCCCGAGAGCGTCAGCGTCCAGCGCGCCCACACGGCCGCGCGCGCCGAGCCCGCCGCGCGCCGGACCGCCGCCGCCGTCGCGCCGGCCGAACCGATTGCGATGTCCACCCCGTCCTTACGCGATCCCCCCTTCGGGAGTTCCGCGCGACGCGTCAGGCCGACCGGGAGGTATACAGCCGCACGCTCAAGCCGCCGTTGAGCGTGGGCAGGCCCGCGTCGAAAGCCAGTCCCGTGGCGCGCGCCAGCGCCGGCTCCGAGGTCAAGATGGTCGTGGACCAGTCGCGGCCCAGATTGCGCGCGATCTTGCCCAACCGGGCGTACAAGTCCCTTAAATCCTTGCCTTCGCCGATGCGCACGCCGTAGGGCGGGTTGGTCACCAGCCAGCCCGGGCCGGGGGGCGCGGCGACCGCCGAGACCGCGCGCACGGAAAATTCGATGCGCTCGAGCACGCCCGCGCGTCCGGCGTTGGCGCGCGCGGCCTCGACGGCGCCCGCGTCGCGGTCGGACGCGATTATTTTTGGGAACGGCGCCGCCGGCGCGGCCTGCGCGTCGGTCCGCGCTCGCCGCCATTGCCCCTCGTCGAAACCGGGCCAGTCCATGAACGCGAAACGCCGCGCGCCGCCCGGCGGCGCGCGCAGGGCCATCAGCGCGGCCTCGATGGCCACGGTCCCCGACCCGCACATAGGGTCGAGCAAAGTGGAGCGGACGTCCCAGCGCGAAGCGATCAAAAGCGCCGCGGCCAAGGTCTCCTTAAGCGGGGCCTTCGCCGTCTCCAGGCGGTAGCCGCGGCGGCTCAAGGGCGCGCCCGAGGAGTCCAACTCGACGGCGACGAGGTCGTTTTCGATGGAAACGACGAGCTGCGCGGCGTCGGTCCGCTCCAACGAGCACTTTTTCTTCAGGCGCGCGCCCACGCCTTTGGCGACGCGCTCCTCGATGCCGCCCTCGTGGTAGAGCTTCGACTTCCGGCTGTGGGCGCGCACGTTGACGGGGCGCCCGGGCGCCAGGTATTTCTCCCACGGCAGGCGGGCGACGCCGCGTTCCAGTTCTCCGAAATCCGCCGCGCCGAACGTCCCCAGGCGCGCCAGCACGCGGTCGGCGCCGCGCAGAAGCAGGTTGGCGCGCATCATCTCCTCGCGGCCTCCGTCGAAAGCGACGCGTCCGGCCGCGTCCGCCGCCGCCAGGAACAGCTTCGGCTTGCGCAGGCCCAGTTCGGTCAGTTCGAGCGCGAGCAGCGACTCCAGGCCCGGCGCGCCGACGGCGGTCAGCTCCTCCACGCGCTACTCGAGGGGCGACACGCGCCCCGAAATCAGGCGGTCGCCCTCATAATGGAACAGGCCGAGGAAACGGCGGCGCGCCAGCATCCACGGAATCCACCGGCGGTCGTCGGGCCACATGCCGTCGAACGGAACGGAGATCGG
>CAIQSZ010000263.1 GCA_903874575.1 uncultured Elusimicrobia bacterium | reverse complement strand
GCTGGATTTGAACCAGCGACCTCAAGGTTATGAGCCTTGAAGGAGATCGCTAATTCGTCTCCGTCGTGAACTGCCCAACTGTTCCCCAAGTTAACTTCTAGCCTTGGGGCCCAAGAAAGTATAGCAGGAGTACCGCCAAAAAGCACGCGGCGGCGGCGTCAGGAAGATTTTGGGGCGGAGCCGCTTGAGAGCATCTTGAGGCAATCCAGCCACGGCAAGGCGTGTACCGTGTGCTTCCCGAATCGGAAAATCTGCGGCTGATCCGTTCGGCAAGCGAGGATGAGTTCCGCTTTGGGCATGATGTCGGCAAAGGACAAAAGGCCGGAGCACAGGGATGACGAAGGGCGCGCTGTGGATTTGATTTCCATGGCCAACCAGGACTTACCCGGCCGCTGCACGATAAGGTCCACCTCGGCCCCGGCATCCGTCCGGTAAAAGCTGAGAGTCAGATCGAGGCGGCGATAGGAATTGAGGCGCCGGACTTCGTTGATGAAGAAGTTCTCGAAGAGGTCTCCGAACTCGGGGCTTGCGCGCTCCAGCGGGACCTTTAGGGTTTTCTTGAGAGCCCTAAGCACTCCCGTGTCGAAGAAATAGAACTTGGGCTGCTTGGACATCCGTCTTCGCACGGTCTTGGCAAAAGGTTCGAGCCAAAATCCCAGCAGGGTATCCTCAAGGATTTGAAAATATTCCTGGATCGTCTTATAGCTGACCCCGACCTCCCGGCCGATATTGGTGGCATTGATCGTGTGTCCGCTCTCGGCTGCGGCCATCGGCAAGAAGCGGATGAACGCTCCAAGATTGCGAGTCAGGGCTTCCGCCTTGATCTCCTCGGTCAGATAGGTTTCCACGTAAGCGCGCAGGCCTTCCTCCACCTCTGTTTCCCGTGCAGCATAGACTCTGGGCAGGGTCCCGAAGGCGAGCGCTTTTTCCAGAACAAAGTCAGCGCCCAATTCCTCATGAGTCAGGGGGAAAAGCTCCAAAGACCATGCGCGGCCGCCCAAGAGGTTGGCCTTGGAGCGCTTGAGTTTCCTGGCGCTCGATCCGCTCATGATGAACTGAAGATGGCGTCCCAAAGAGGACTCCATGAGATGATGCACCACATCCAGGAGCGCTGGGACGCGCTGAATTTCGTCAAGCACTACGCGTTTGTACTTCCCCTTGGCGGCTTCGATCTCGCGCAGGAACGCGGCCGGCTCGGCGAGGTACTTCTGATGCACGGAGGGATGAAGCAAGTCCAGAAAAAGAACTTCCTTATCCGCGAAAGCTTGGCGGAGGAGCGTGCTCTTGCCGGTCAACCGGGGGCCGAAGAGAAAGAAGCTATTGCGCTCGGGCAGGTCTATAAGTCGAGAGTACATGGTTCTATTTTACGTTGTTAAATAGAGTTAGTCAATCTCGTCGCGTGGCGCGTCCCGAGCAGACAATTACAACTTTGTAAACACCATCGTGTCGCGAGTTTGGCGCAAGTTTTGGCGCGAGTTGGCGCAAGTTCGGAAAGGGTGCCAAATGCACAAAACCCTTAATTCCTACGGCGTTTGTGCTCATGCAGCCAAGCCTGCCGAATTCCCCATTCGTGAAGCTTGAGCCTGTCTTCCCAGCAAGCTGTCCATCGGAGAGAATTTCTTATGCTGCTCGGCCACGTCGCGCCGCGCCAGATGGACGTAGCGGCGCGTCATCTCCAGCGTCGAGTGCCCCAGGATTTCCTGTAGGCTGAACGAGTCGCCGCCGTTGCGGATATACATGACGGCGAAGGTGTGGCGCAGCGTGTGGGGGGAGACCCTGACGCCCTCGATCTCAGCCGCCTTGCCGTAGCGCACGACGAGCTTGCGGACCTTGGTGCGTTCGAGCCTTCTCCCGGTGCGGCCGAGGAAGAACTGCGGGTCTTTCACCGGGCCCTTGACCCGCTCGCGGGCGTATTCCAGGAAGATCTGTCCGGTCCTGGCTGAGAAGGGCACGGTGCGCTCTTTGCGGCCTTTGCCCATCACGCTCAAGGCGCAGTTGACCCAGTCGATCCGCGTGACTTCAAGCGACAGGACCTCGGAGACGCGCAAGCCCGAATCGAGCATGAGTGCCATCATGGCGCGGTCGCGCAGGCCTTGGGCCGTGCGCGTACTCGGCATTTCGAGCAGCCGCGCGGCTTGCTGGGGGCTGAGCGGCCGTATGAGCGTGTGCTCGCGCCGCGGCCGTTCGACAAGCTCCATGGGGTTGCTCCTCAGCTTGCCCTCTCGTTTCCAGAACCGGAAGGCGCAGCGGATCGCCCCGTAGGTCCTGAAGACCGTCTCCGAGGCGTGGTCTGTGCGCCGAAGCATGGTCAGATAGGCGCGCAAGTGTTCGGCTCCGACCTGCTCCATGCGTTCGACGCCTTGCGCGGCTAGGGAACGTCCCAGCTCGCGCAGGATGTTCTCGTACCATGCCAGCGTGCCGCTCGCCAGATTGAGCGCGATGCAGCGGGAGAGAAAGACTTCGCAGGCATTCTTAACGTCGTTACTCGTTTCCGGCTTTTGCGATTCATGAGACGGCTCGATAAGCGTTTTCTGTTTATTCAATAACCTCCGCTGCGGACTAGGCCTTAGGCCTGGCCCTCTTTTTAGGGGGCTTCATTTTTCCCCCAATTTAACTCAACCGGCTCCCATTTGCGGCGACGCCGGCTGACTACACGAGCTGCCCGTCTTTGGTGAACCTCTGTCCCGCCTCGATCTCGCCCGTCAGGTTGAGGCCCTGCGCCGGTTTAGGCGTCGGCGGCACGAGTTTAGGAAGCGCCACGGGCTCAAGCAGCCGCGCCACGCCCGCCGTCCGAGCCAAGCCTTCATTCGTTCCTGACGTGAGGATGAGTGCTGTTCCCGGCAGCAGCTTCTTGAGCAAGTTCGGATGAACCTTGTACTCATCGGTCGCGCGGCGCGAGATTTCGCCCGTCCCGCTCGCGCCGAAGAATCCCTTTTGGAATCGCTCCGTGTCTTTGAAGGACTTATACGTCCCGAGCATGGCGGACCAGAACTCCGCGTCCTCGGGCGCGGGCGTTCGGAAACACACTTTGCAGCCTCCCGTATTGGCGAACACGACGGAGCGAAACGCCTCCGCGTCCATGCCCTGTATCCGCTTGAGCTGGCCCATATCCTGGTGCGACAGCACGGTCCAGAACTTCGCCGAGGCTACGGTCGCGATGAACGAGGCGAAGACCGGCGTGGCGAACTCCGCGAACTCGTCCAAGATGACCGAGGCCGCCCGAGGCTTGGGCTCCATGCGTTGGCGCGTGGAGGCCACGGACATCAGTCCCGAGAGCACCATGCGCCCGAGGGGGTTTGCCAGGACCTGCAATTTCCCGATGGGCACGGCGAAGTAGGCGAGCTGGTCCTGCTCGAAGACTTCTTCGAGCTTGATCTGCGGGGAGTAGTCGTTGAGGAGCTGTCCCAGCCGCCCGCTCGTCCACGGCCGGATGGAGGAGGTCAGCGCCGACATGTCCGGGTTGCCCTTGAAGTCGGCATTGGCCGCCTTGACCGCATAGGAATCCCCGCACAGCTCGAAGGCCTTCTTGCGCGCCTTCTCCGAGCTGAAGTAAGCGAGGCAGTCCTTCAGCGTGAATTCCCGGTTTATGGCGCAGAACACCTCGGCCATGTTGACCATGCGCGCGTAGTCCACCGCGCGGTAGTAGTCCTGCGCCTCGCCCGAGGACGAGGGCTCGCGTCCGATCGCGCGCGCGATCTGGTTTGCCACCTCGGTCACGTCCTGGCCCGGCAGCCGCCGGATCGGGTTGAAGGTCATGGAGCGCGGGTCCTGCGGGTTGAAGTAGCGCACGTCGTGCGTCCGGTTCGCGAGCCCGGCCAGCTTCAAGAACTGGTCGAAGTCCGAGCGGTCGCCCTTGGCCTCCATGAAGAACACCGGCATGCCCTGGCGCATGTCCTGGCCCGTGAGGGCAAAGAGGAGCTGCGACTTACCCGAGCGCGTGGGCCCAACGACCTGCATGTGCTGCTGGCGGTCGGAGGGGGTGATGCGGACTTCCTGGCCGCCATTGGCGCAGCCAAGCAGGGTCCCTTTCTTGGCGGGCTCGCCGCTGAGAATGCGGCCGAGCGCCTTGTCCGTGTTGATCGTCGGTCGCGGCGCGTCCCACTGCCGC
>CAIQSZ010000262.1 GCA_903874575.1 uncultured Elusimicrobia bacterium | reverse complement strand
TGTATCCATCGTCATCGCCCGTCAAAAGCGTGCGGCCGTCTGAAGATAGAACCAATGTCCTTGCGTTGATGTCATCATTATCGAGCGTCTGCTTATACTTCCCATCCTCGTAAACTTTGATTTTATGTCTACTGCTTATCGCTATGACTCGCCCGTCAGCCGAAATTCCCACGGCTCCGGCAGTTCCCCGATCTAATTCGAGAACAATCGCGTCCGCACCCATACCCATGTCAAAAACCGTATCGGGACGCGCCATCAGATCGGCATGATCCGAAGCGACAGGTCGCAGGTGGGTTCCAGGCCCAGGGTCCGTCAGAACAGAGGTTCTATCAGTGCCTTGGCGGTACACAACGACTCTATCTGCTCCGGGCGTAAACGCCGAAATAGAGTCGTGCGCCAGGGGGAGATCACGATCTAGGTCCCATAACGGACCATCGACATGCGGAACAGCAACAGCCTGTCTTTCTTCCAGTCTTGTAGTGGCCCTCAGGATTGCACCGCGGGCCCGTGCGCGAATACGCTTGAAAAATCCCGGTGGTCGCGCAAGATTTGTATCTCGAACCTGGGGCTTGCCGTTGATGTTGGGGAAGCTGGCCGGATCATTTAGGTCTACACCATCGTACATAGCCGAGAAACGATTGGCGGACTCTGGTTCTTCCCCCGAGGGCTCTGGAGGTAGACTGGTACCCCATCTTTGCAACATACTATGAATATGCGCGCGAGCATATTCCAAGTCCCGGCGTTGATAAGGATTCAACAAAGCAAGTACCCGCACATCGTCAACGAAAACCTGGAATCTGCGTATAGTATCGACGTCAGGGGCCATGCTGGGCTGGTAAGGTCTAAGACGGCCTATTTCATAGACCATCTGATCGCCATAACGACGGGCTGACGCTCTTATAAGGTCTTTAGCCTGGGATTCTGACTGTAATCCAGCAAATTGCTCTGGCGTCAGCATACTCCCTTGCCACATAGCTCTAGCAAGACTTCCCATTTGCACCGGTGCCGCAGGACTAACACCTAGGGAAGCAATCACTGCCTCCATTTGCGGCAACGCTAGGGCGGACGGCCAGGACACACCCATTTGGGGACGCGCGGCCTCGGCGACCGCAGCGGCTATCGGAGCTGGCGCGACCACGCCGAATGCGAGGATCAGAGGTGTCAAACGGTTGGACCGCACCCATGCAAAGAACTCCCGCATAGCCATGGGATGAGTTTATTCTCGGAAACTACCGGCGCCCAGAGTCGAAAGGCCCCCGCGGCCTGGGCCCATGCGCCGATTACGGCGGATGCGCTATCATATCGTCGTGGAATCCCCCATCGCCCTGCTCTTCGACATGGACGGCGTCGTCTGCGACAACATGCCCGCGCACGAGGAAGCGTGGCGCCGCTACTTCCGCGGTCGCGGCATCGAGATCGATCTGCGCGACTTCCGCGAGAACACCATGGGCATGCCGACGCGGGAAGTCCTGCGCTATTACTTCAAGCGCGAGGTCTCGCCCGAGGAGGCCGCGCGGTGCGCGGCCGAGAAGGAGAAGTCGTACCGCGACCTCTATCGGCCGAAGCGCCGCGCGGCGCCCGGCCTGCGGCGGTTCTTGGACGACGCGCGCGCGGGAGGCTGGGCCGTCGGCCTGGGCACCGGATCCAAGGACGACAACGTGGCCTTCATCCTCGACGGCCTGAAGTTGAGGGCGGCCTTCGACGCGGTCGTGGACGGCGGCGAGGTCGTCAAGGGCAAGCCCGACCCCGAGACCTTCCTGCGCCTGGCCGACAAGCTCAAGAGACGGCCGAAGGACTGCGTCGTCTTCGAGGACTCGCTCCTCGGCGAGGAGGCCGCGCGGCGCGCGGGCATGAGCGTCGTCGCGGTCACCACCTCGCACCGCGCCGACGAGTTCCGCGCCGCCGCGCTCGCGATCCGGGACTTCCGGGGCCTGACCGTCGCGGCCGTCTCGGGCCTGATCCGAAACTGAAGCCGGCCCGGCTCCCTTCGAACGCAGAGGCCGCGCGCGTTTGATTTGCTAGGATGACGCCCGGTAATATGAGCGTCATCTTGACCCGCGGCCGAGTGCCGCGCACGCCGCACTCCGAGTACTACTCCGAGCCCGGAGTGCTGGCGCTCGAGGAGATCCACTCCTCCGCCGGCTTCTCGGGCGACTGGTCGCGCAAGTATCACTACCGCCAGTACCCGACGCGCCAAATCCGCGACCCGCACAAGCTCCCGCTCGACATCCGTCCCCAGCCGCCGGCTCCCATGGCGCTCCAGCCGTGGCATCTGCGCACCGCCCGGCTGAAGCCGCACGGCGACGTCGTCAGCGGGCGCGTGCCCCTGGTCTACGGGACGACGACCTTCGTCTGCGCCGCGCGCTTCGAGCGCTCCTGCCCGGCCGACCGCTTCTTTCGAAACGGCGACGGCCACGAGCTGTGGTTCGTGCAGGAAGGCCGAGGACTGCTGGCCTCCGAGTACGGCGTGCTTCCGTTCCGCCCCGGCCAATACGTCGTCGTGCCCAAGGGCACGACCTACCGCGTCGAGCTGGAAAGCGAGGACTGCTGGCTCCTGATGATCGAGTCGCGCTTTCCCATCGGCTTCGCGCCGCGCTATCTCAACAGGTCGGGGCAAGCGCACCTGACCGCGCCGGTCGTGGAGACCGAGGTCGACCCGCCGGAGTTCCGCCCCCCGCGAGACGAGGAAGGCGAATTTCGCGTGTGGACCAAGCACGGCGGCGGCTTCGTCACCGAAATGTTCCTGGGACACCACCCCTTCGACCTGATCGGCTGGGAAGGCGCGCTGTACCCGTACGCCTTCCACGCCGACGACCACCACCCGCTCGCGCGCCAGATCCACACCTCCCCGCCGACGCGCCAAACCTTCGAGTCCGGCGCCGCGCCCCACGCGGGCTTCGCGGTCTGCACCTTCAAGGGCCAGATCGAAGGCTGGCACCCTCGCGACGTCCCCGCGCCGTACGCGCACAACAACGCGGACTCCGACGAATTGACGTTCTTCTCGAACACCGGCTACGGCGCGCGCAAGGGGCTGGTCGAACCCGGTTCGCTCACCTTTCACCCCGGCTCCCTGCCGCACTCCCCGCACGGGACGGCGGCCAAGCGCTCGCTTGAGGAGCGCGGGAAGCTCTCGGACTATTTGGCCGTGATGCTGGACGTCTTCTACGAACCGCTCTCGGTGGCCAAGCAGGCCCTGCCCATCGCCGAGAAGGACTATCCGACCGGGTGGAACCGCGACACGCAGGGCCTCGCGATCGACTGAGAGTCCGCGGGCCGTCGGCCGGTTCGTTGCATAATTCACGCGCGAGGGGGGCTGTCACCATGGGCGAGGAGAAAGTCTGCATCGAGTGCCGCTGGTGCGATCTGCGCGTCGATTTGGAGAGCGGGTCGTGCTATGTGTGCAAGAAGACGGGCGAGCCTCAGGCTCCGGGTTCCGTCATCCACAAGCCCGGCTGCAAGGACTTCCAGGATCCTCCGCCGTCCCCCCACTGGGGTCCCTGACGCCCGTTCGGACCCGCGGGCCGCTACTCGAGCCCGACGACGGCCCAGGACACGTCGGCTAGGCCGATCTCGATGTCGCCGAACGAGACCCGGGTGATCTGTCCGGAGTTGGCCGCCGATTTGGAAGGACGCGGGTCCAGGGCGGAGATCAGAACTTGGCCTTTCTCCGCCGACGCCTCCGCGAACGCCACCGCGCGGGTGCGCAATTCGTAGGAGTCCATCGCGGCGCCGCTGTAGCGGCGGTCCACGACGGACACGACCGCGACCCTCACGTCCTCGACGAAGCCCTCGACGATGCGCAGGCGCACTTCCAGGTGCCTGCGCCGCCGCTCGAGCGCCTGCGCCCAAACGCTGACCACCAACCAGCTCTCGTCCTTGGTCTTGTGCAGGCGGATGGTGGCCGTCGCCTTCGTCGGCACGCCCCTGTATCGGCCCTTGACCTTCTCCTGCCGCAGGACGACTTTGGTCGCCGCCGCGGCGGGATCGCCGCCGGCCTTCAGCGAGAGCGGTTCCCATTCCTTGGCCTCGGCGTGCAGGACCGCGTGAATGGCCCGTTTCAGCCTCGCCTCCAACGCGACGCCGGCGGTCCTCACGCCGGCGGTGGAAACGACGACCTGGGCGGCCGCCGTCGACGCCGCGACGGCGGTCTGAGTGGAGACGTCCGGCTCGGAGGTCTGCGCCGACAGGATCCGCGCGAACGCGAGCAGGAACGCCGCGATCACTCCAGCCACTTGATGGTCTCGGACAGCTGTCCGCGCCGGGCGACCGCGGCCTCGCGCTGGGCCCGGGCCTGCGCGAGCTTGTCGGCGGGGACGTCGGGCGCCGCGGAAAGATTTTTGAGCTTCCCCTCGCACTTGACGATGTCGCCCTCGGCCTTGACGAGGTCCTTCTTCAAGCGCTCGAGCTCCTTGGCGAAGTCGATGACGCCGGCCAACGGCACGAAGAACGTCACGCCGTCGGCGACGGCGGTCGCGCTTTGGGCGGGCCTGACGCCGCCGGCGGCCTCCAGCGACTCCAGCCGCGCCAGCAAGGTCACGTAGGCGCGATGCCTGCCTAGCACCGCCTCGGCGAACGGCCCGGCCGCGGCGGCCTTGATCTTCAGCCCCAGCGGAACGTTGAGCTGGGCGCGCAGGGAGCGGATGGAGGTCACCGCGCCCATCAGCAAGGCCATCTCCTTCTCGGCGCCGGGATTCGACCGGTCGCGGTCGAACTCCTGATAGCCGACGGCGAGCAGGAACTCCCCGCTCTCCCCGGCGAACGGCTTGAGCGCGGTGAACAGCTCCTCGGTGACGAAAGGCATCAGCGGGTGCAGGGCCTTGAGCGTGCCGACGAGGACCTGAACCAGGATGGTCCGCGCGGCCTGCTTGCCCTGGCCGTCGGCGCCGAGCAGGCGCCCCTTGGCTAATTCGATGTACCAGTCGCAGAACTCATCCCAGAGGAAGCCGTACAGCGCGGCGGCGGAGGCGGCGGGCTCATAGGCGTCCAAATGGGCCTTCGCCTTCTTCAACGTCGCCTGATAACGCGACAGTATCCACGCGTCGGCCAGCTCCAAACCGTCGTCGGAGAGCGCGTCCAGCGCATAGCCGCCCGCGGGCGCCGCCGCCGGCAGGTTCATCAGCACGAAACGCGTCGAGTTCCACAGCTTGTTGACGAAGTTGCGCGCGGCCAGCACGGACTGCTCGTCGAAGGCGATGTCCTTGCCCGGGTGCGCCTGCGCCATCAAGGCGAAGCGCAGGGCGTCGGTGCCGTACTTGTCCATCATCAGCAGCGGATCAACGACGTTGCCCAGCGACTTCGACATCTTCTTGCCGCTCTTGTCGCGCACGATGCCGTTGATGACGGCGTCGGAAAACGGCACTTTTCCCTCTAAGGCCAGGCCCATCATCTGCATGCGCGCGACCCACAGGTACAGGATTTCGTAGCCGGTCACGAGCGCGGAGGTCGGATAGTAGTAGGCCAGGTCGGCGGTCTTGTCCGGCCAGCCGAACACCGCCAGCGGCCACAGCGCCGACGAGAACCAGGTGTCCAGCACGTCGGGGTCCTGCGTCCAGCCGGCGCCCGGCGCTTCCACGGACACGACGGGCTGCGCGCCCTCTTTGTACCAGACCGGGATGCGGTGGCCCCACCAGATCTGGCGCGAGACGCACCAGTCCCTCATGTTGACGAGCCAATCCCGGTAAGGTTTCGCCCAATTCTCAGGATGAATCTTAAATTCTCCAGAATCCAAAGCAGCCAGCGCGGGCTTGGCCAACTCCGACTGTTTGACGAACCACTGCAGCGACAGCAAGGGCTCGATGACCGACGCGCAGCGGTAGCACGTCTGGACCGCGCTCTTGTGGTCCTCCTTCTTGCGCAGGAAGCCTTGGGCCTCCAGGTCGGCGATGACCTGGTCCTTGCCCTTCTCGCGGGACAGGCCCGCGTACGGACCGGCCGCCTCGGTGAGCTTGCCGTCGGGGCCGATGGCCTTGACGGCGGGCAGGCCGTGGCGCTGGCCGATCTCCCAGTCGTTCTGGTCGTGCGCGGGCGTCACCTTCAGCGCGCCGGTGCCGAACTCGAACTCCACGTACGCGTCCTCGATGACGGGAATGGCGCGGTCGATGAACGGAATGAGCACCTTCTTGCCGACCATGCGCGTCCAGCGCGGATCCTTCGGGTTGACGGCCACGGCGGTGTCGCCGAACATGGTCTCCGGGCGCGTGGTCGCCACGACCAAGCCCTCGCCGCCGCCTTCGAGCCGATAATGAATGTGGTACAGGCCGCCCTTGCGCTCCTCGCGCTCGACCTCGATGTCGGACAGCGCGGTGCCGCAGCGCACGCACCAGTTCACCAGGCGCTCGCCGCGGTACACCAAGCCGCGCTCCCACAGCGTCTTGAACGCGGCGAAGACGGCCTTGGCGCGCGCCTCGTCCATGGTGAACGCCTCGCGGTCCCAATCCAGCGTGCAGCCCAGGCGCGTCAGCTGGCCCAAGATGGTCTTCTTGCAGTCGCGGGTCCAGGTCTGCATGCGCTCCAGGAACGCGTCGCGGCCGAGGTCGTGGCGGCTCTTGCCCTCGGCCTTGAGCTGCTTCTCCATCATGTTCTGCGTGGCGATGCCGCCGTGGTCGCAGCCGGGAACCCAGCACGCGGGCTCGCCCTTCATGCGGTGATGACGGAGGAACGCGTCCTGGAGGGTGTTGTTGAGATCGGAAGAGCACACGTCT
>CAIQSZ010000261.1 GCA_903874575.1 uncultured Elusimicrobia bacterium | reverse complement strand
CGTCGAGCGCGGCGATCGTCTCCGGCGCCTCGAGGCCGGACGTCTCTTCCAAGATGGCGAGCGCGCGCCGCAACAGCGGTTCGGCGCGCGCGGCGTCGCCTTGCGCGGCGCGCAAATCTCCCATGGCGTTCAGCGAGAACGCCAGGCGCGCGTCGTTGGGGCCGAAGGTTTCGGCGTCGGCCAAGGCGACGGCCAGCTCGCCTTCGGCCTCCGCGAGGCGGCCGCGACGCAAGGCGCGGTCGCCCACCTCGCTGTGGCGGCGCCAAGCGGCATCCGAGGCGCACCCCGCCAGGCAGGCGGCCAACACCGTCAATAGGACACGGCGAACCGGGCTCGACACGCGGGCATGATAGCTCATTCGCCTTCGGCTCGTCTCAAGCTTCGTGGGCTTGAGCGCGATATGAGAGATTCTTGAACGAATTTTTAGCGTGATTCGCTACTTTGTGCGCGTCGATCCCGCATGAATCGAGGAGGACGAAGACATGAATCAATCCCCACCGTATCCGGACGGCCGGCCCGCGAGCGTGCGCCGGCCGGTCCTGCGCGCGGCCTCGGCCGCGCTGGCTGTTTTGGTAGCGTCGTGCGCCTGGGCTCCGAGGGCGCGTGCCGCGGCGCTTTCGGATCTCGCGCTGGGCGTCGCCGTGGGCGAACCTATCGGCGGCACCGCGAAGTTGTGGTTCGACGACTATCTGGCGGCGGACATGGGCGTGGGCTTCAGCGCGGGCAACGGCGCATTTTGGGGCGATGCTTTATGGCACGACTGGAGCATCTTGCCTCAGCCCGGACGGGGCGACCTGGGCGGTTACTTGGGAGCGGGGGCGCAGGTCCGCGGCGGCGCCGACGCGCGCTTCGGATTGCGCGCGGTCGCCGGGCTGAGCTTCCGCCCCAAGGATTCCGCCTTGGAGATATTCGCGGAGGTTGGACCCTTGTTCCGCCTGACGCAGGGCGGGGCGGTGGACGCCGTCGGATCGGTCGGTCTCAGGGCTCGTCTGGGGAAGGCCGCACTTCGGCGCTAGCCAGGGGGGCCCCGTTAAGGGCCCCCTTGCAGTCGATTTAATTATTCTAGCGAGAAGATACGATCTTAGGACACTCGCGCGTAAAGTCGTAGGGCAACGTTACTTCCAGCGATGTCCCCACACCAGGATTCTTTTGGGATTCGCACAATTTTTGGGCGGCATCAAGTTCGCGATTCAATATTTTGACCCCGGCCTGTACGAATAGATTCGGACTATCGGGAATCCTGGTTTTTGACGTCGGATCCGGCCTCACCGGCAGTTCCTCGTTCACTGGGTAGCCTTCATCCACTCCAGGGATTCCAAGGGAGAAAATTGGGACGAGGGGGGGGCGATTCTTATCAATACCAATCACGCTTGCCAGACCGACGGGCACCTGTCGGCACACATGGGTGCTTTCGTCGCTTGCGACTAGTTTGGTTTCGTTCCCTTCGTCAACGAAGGAAATCGATTTTCTGTTCGGGAGAGTGATTCTCACGAAAGTTGCCAAGACAGGGCCGTTCTTTCCTGCCACGGTCTGCTGAGTAAACATGAACGGCGTGGGACCGGCCGAGTAGCAGACCAGGCCCACGCCTTTTCGATTATAACATTGAGGCTTCACCACGAACTTTTGGGAGCCGTCTGTAGCCGTGGTCTGTGCGGGAGTCCTCGGCGGGGCCGGTGGTACATATCTAGGAAGCGCCTTGGCTTTTTGAGTGAGTTTATGAACAGCGGTGTTGCCGAGCGCCCATGAATCCTCATCATTATTATTGGCCATCGCGGTGCCCACGACTCCGGCCGCCAGAGACGCCGCGGCGATCGCCGTCAGCAGGCGATTCTTGCAATTTGACCTGTTCATCATAACTCCTCCGGGTATTTCGTAGCGAGGGGTAGAGTCACCGTACATTCGTAGTCTAACAGGGGTTCTCTGGAAAGTAAAGGGGGGTAGATTAAATTTTTAATACGTTGCCCAACGGCCCGTAGCGCTCGGCGTTCGGAAGCTTTTGCGCGGAGCGCGGCGGGGTTGCTTGCCGTTGACAGGCGGGCGCGGGTCTGTTATAACATTCGGGCGTGAAACTTCATCAACGAATCGCCGACGTTCTTTCGCGGCCTTTGACGCTGTTGGTCATTCCTCAGACCAGGCTCAAGCCGTGGCGTTGGCAGGTGACCACGGGTTTTTTCCTTTTCATGCTGGGGCTATGGTCGAGCCTGACCGTTTGCGCGGGAGTCGTCGCGGGCCGGCACGTCGACTACTGGATCACCAAGGCCGACAATCAGGTCATGCTGACCAAGATGACCCGTTTGGCCCAGGAGATGGAGCGCGCGCGGACCGTTCTGGACCAGGCGAAGGCCACCGACCGTCAGTTGCGCGGACTGCTCACCTTGTCCCGCGACCGAGATCCCATCGAGGCCGCGACCGGGGTCGGAGGCCCGACCCTTTCCGACCGCCTCTCCCTGGACCGGCTCCTTGCCGCCGGCCGCAGCGACGTGGTGCGACAAGCCGATTGGCATCGAGAGATCGCGCGCCTGCGCCAAGACGCGGAAGGCCGCCTGGCCAGTTTTTCCGAGATCGCTTGGTATGTCGGCAACCGCAAGAGCCTGCGCAACGCCACGCCCAGCATCTGGCCGACGGAAGGCCAGATCACCTCGTGGTACGGCTACCGCTTCTCCCCGATGCGGCGCGAGGACGGCGAGAGCGGCGAATTCCACCCCGGCGTGGATATCGCCAACCTTCCCGACACGCTTATTTCCGCGGCGGCCGACGGGACGGTGCTGTTTTCCGGCTGGTCGCACGGGTACGGGAACCTGGTCGTCGTCGATCACGGCTACGGCCTGCAGACCGTCTACGGCCATACGTCGAAGGCGCTCGTGAAGCTCGGCGACCGCGTCCTGAAGGGGCAGGTTATCGCCTATATGGGAACGACCGGCCGTTCGACCGGCGCGCATCTGCATTACGAGGTGCGCCGCCAAGGCAAGCCCGCCAACCCGATGCAGTTTCTGAAGGTTCGAGGCCCGGGCGAGATGCTCGGCGCCGCGACGAGGGCGAGGAGTTGAGCGTGTTCGGCTCCAAGCCCGGAGGGGACGCCCGAGAGGGAATGACGCTGATCGGCGAGGACGCTTTCTTTCACGGGACGCTGTCCGTGAAGGGCTCGTTGCGCGTCGAGGGCGTGTTCGAGGGCGACATCTCCGACGCCGTGGAGGTCGAGGTCGGCGAGCGCGGGCGCGTTCTCGGCAACATCGCTTCCGAATCTCTGATCGTCGCCGGAGAAATCGTCGGCAACGTGGTCGCTTCGAGCTCCATCGAACTGCTGTCGACCGCGAAGCTCACCGGCGACGTCCGCACGCCCAAGCTGCGCGTCGACGAGGGGGCCGCGTTCGACGGCGCCTGCGCGATGGGCGAGGGCGGCGAAAAGCCGCGCCGCCGCCGCGGCAAGGCCGAGAGCGAGCCGCAAGCGGCCGTCGGCGATCCCGTCACCTGAGGACCACCCCATGATTTCGTTTCTTCGCCGCCACCAGAAAAGCATCTTTGCCGCGACCCTGTCCGTCTTTTTCGGAGGCATGTTCGTCGGCTTCGGCGGCTACTGGTTCACCAACCGCGATATGCAGGGCGTCGTCGCCCGCGTCGGCAAGGAAAAGATCTCTTATCAGACCCTGATGACGCGCGTGGACCTTTACGCCGAGAGCCTGCGCTCGAAGGGGACGGACCTCGACGACGCGAAACTGGCGCAGCTCAAGCGCGAGATGCTCAACAACATGATGGTCGACGAGCTCCTGGCGGTGAAGGCCGACGAACTCGGGCTGGTCGTGACCGACGAAGAGCTGTCGCGCGACATCCGTTCCACGCCCGCGTTCGCTCGAGGCGGCCAGTTCGACCAGGACGCCTATTTCCAGGCCGTGCGCGCGACCTTCAAGCAGTCGCCTCAGGAGTACGAGAACGAGAGGCGCAAGGCCCTCAAGACGACCCGCCTCAAGAGCATGTTCTACCGCGTCTCCAAGCTTCCGCCCTCCGAGGTGCGCTGGATGTACGCGACGATGAACAAGGGCTCCGACAAGAAGTTCGACAAGGAGAAGGAGCAATTTTCGCAGCGCGTCCAGCAGCAAGGCGCCCTGAACCTCGTCAACCATTGCCTGCGTCAGATGCAGACGACCGTCGAGATACAGAACCTGCTCGACAGCGTCGAAAAAGGCGCCTGATAGGCGGCCCCCGCCAGGAGAGACCTCCCGCGTGAATCCCATCCTCGTCGTCGGCTCCGTCGCGCTCGATACCGTAAAAACCTCGGCCGGTTTCATCGAAGACGGCCTAGGCGGTTCGGCGACTTATTTTTCGCTCGCCGCCCGCTACTTCGCGCCGATTCTATTGGTCGGCGTCGTGGGGGAGGACTTTCCGAGGGAGCATAAGGCTCTGCTGCGCGACCGCGGCATCGACTGCAGCGGACTGGAGACCGCGGCGGGCGAGACCTTCCGTTGGTCGGGCAAGTACGGCAAGGACGCCAACGTCGCCAAGACGCTCGCGACGCACCTGAACGTGTTTAAGGACTTCAGGCCGAAGCTGGACGAGGCTCATCGCTCGGCCCCCGTGGTCTTCCTGGCCAACATCGACCCGGAGTTGCAGAGCGAGGTGCTTTCGCAGATGAAGGAGCCCGCCCTGGTCGCGTGCGACACGATGAACTTTTGGATCGACTCGAAGCCCGCCGCGCTCAAGGAACTGCTTTCGAAAGTCGACATCTTCTTCTGCAACGAGGAAGAGGCCGAGAAACTGGCCAAGCGCCCGAATCCGCTTCAGGCCGCCGAGGTCATCGCGTCGTGGGGGCCTTCGGTCGTCGTCGTCAAGAAGGGCGAGCATGGAGCGCTGATGAAGATCGGCTCCCGCATTTACATCTTTCCGCCTTACCCCATGGCCGAGATCAAGGACCCGACCGGCGCCGGCGATACCTTCGCGGGAGGCTTCCTGGGCTACCTGGCGTCGTGCGGCGTTTACGACGACGTCGGCCACCTGAAGCGGGCGATGGCCTACGGCACGACCATGGCCTCGTTCAACGTCGAGGATTTCTCGACGAGGAACATCGAGGATCTGGACCGCGACCGGATCGACGA
This sequence comes from uncultured Elusimicrobia bacterium, assembly GCA_903874575.1. Taxonomy (GTDB): domain Bacteria; phylum Elusimicrobiota; class Elusimicrobia; order UBA1565; family UBA9628; genus GWA2-66-18. Next base: position 1,598 of record CAIQSZ010000261.1, on the reverse strand, counting down.
GCGCTTCCACGACTTCTTGGACCGCATGAGCGTCCCGCGCGCCGAGGATCTGCTCAAGTCGCGTCGTCCCGTCGCGGCTTGACCCCAAGCCGTGATCGAGATCGAAGGACTGGTCAAGCGCTTCGCGAACCGCGCGGCCGTCGACGGCCTTGACCTGAAGGTCGAGCCCGGAGAGATTTTCGGTTTTCTAGGTCCCAACGGCGCGGGCAAGACCACGACGGTCAAGTGCATCACCGGCCTGCTCAAGCCCACCGCGGGCCGCATCCGCGTGGCGGGCTTTGACACGGCGACGCGGACGCTGGAAGCCAAGCGTTCGATGGGCCTGGTCCCGGACGAGCCGTTCGTGTACCCGAAGCTCACCGGCGCCGAATATCTGCGCTTCGTCGGCGAGCTGTACGGCGTGAAGCTGGACGACATGCGCAAGCGCATCCCGGAGCTTTTCGAGATGTTCGAATTGACCCCGTGGGGCGGGGAACTGGTGGAGAGCTACTCTCACGGAATGCGCCAGAAGCTGGTGCTGGCGGGCGTCCTGCTCCACGATCCGAAGGTGCTCGTGCTCGACGAGCCCATGGTCGGCTTGGACCCAAAGAGCGGGCGTTTGGTCAAGGACATCTTCCTCAAGCTGGCCGAGCGCGGCACGACCATCTTCATGTGCACTCACGTCCTGGAGATCGCCGAGAAGCTGTGCGACCGCGTCGGCATCATGATCGACGGCAGGATGCTGGCCTGCGGGAGCTTGGCCGAATTGCAGTCGCAAGCGAGGAAGCAGGGCGATTTGGAAGACATTTTCCTGAGCCTGACGGGCGGAGCCGAGTACTCCGCGCTTCTGCGTCACCTCTGATGCTGGGCCTGCTGCTGGGCCGCCGCGCGCGATCGTTCGTTAATACGCTCCGCGGCTTCACGCGCTACGAGTGGGGGCGCAATCTGGCCTTCGGCGCGGCCGGACTGAGCCTGCTCTACGGCCTGCACGACGGCTTCTACCGCCTGCTTTCCTACCTGTCCTCCGTCGAACTCATAGGCGCGCTGCTTATCTGGAAGCTGACGGCGATGCTTCTGATGATGACGCTGTCGATGGTGACGGTGTCAAGCCTGCTCACCTCGCTGACGACCTTATTCTACGCGTACGATCTGAAGTTTCTGATGAAGTCGCCGGTTCGCCTGCGCACGGTGTTCCTGGACAAGTCGCTGGAGAGCGCCTTCTTCGCCTCTTGGATGATAGGGCTCATCCTGGTTCCGTTCGTGCTGGCGCTGATGCGCGTCTTCCATCTGGGCCCGGCCTTCTTTCTCGCGTTCGTCGTCGCCCTGCCGCCGTTCCTTCTGCTGGGCGCGTCGCTCGGCATCGGGTTCACGCTGCTCCTGCTGTATCTATTCCCGTCCTCGCGCACGCGCGACGTGGTTTGGGTGCTCTCCAGCCTGTCGCTGACGGTGGCCTACGGCTTGATCCGCTTCGCCCAACCCGAGCGCCTCGTGCGTCCCGACGCGCTCAAGGCGGTGGCCGAGTACCTGAACTTCCTGCAGGCGCCGACCGCGCCGTATCTGCCCTCGTGGTGGATGTCCCGGGCGCTGCAGTCGGCCGCGGGCGGACGCTGGTCGGCGTG
>CAIQSZ010000260.1 GCA_903874575.1 uncultured Elusimicrobia bacterium | reverse complement strand
GCCTTCCTCTTCCTGCGGGAAGCTCAAGGCGAAGGTTACCTGACGCCTTATCTGAAGGCGCAGTTCGGGGGAAGCGTCATCGCCAACCAAGGGCTCACGCCGAAGCTCGCCGAGACCCTTATTCAAGAGAAAAAGGCGGACCTCGTCTCATTCGGCATGCTGTACATTCCGAATCCCGATCTGGTCGAGCGCATCCGCGCCGGCGGCCCGTTCAACGAAGCGAAGGTTCCGCAGATCTACGCCGGGGGCGCGGCGGGGTATTCGGACTACCCCCTCCTCCCCCGGCCTTCCGCGGCGAAGTAGCCTTAGGTCGCGGCGAAAGGCTTCGGGCGGCGGCCGCCTCCCTGGCGCTCGAACATCCAGCCCGGATATTCTGACGGCAGCGCGCTCGCCTCGTCGAGCTTCGCCGTCTCGTCGGGGCTTAGAACCAGCCCGACCGCCGCCAGGTTGTCGTCGAGCTGCTCCACGGTCTTGGCGCCGATGATGACGCTCATCACGTGAGGCTTGCCCAGCAGCCAAGCCAGCGCGACCCGCGCCACGGACACGCCGTGCGCCTCGCCGATCCGGCGCATCAGCGCCACGCAGGCCCAGGCGCGGTCCTCGTCGACCGGCGGGAAATCGAACGTCGCGCGCCGCGCGCCCTCGGCCACGGGCGCCCCGGGGCCGAACTTGCCCGACAGCAGTCCGCCCGCCAGCGGCGACCAGACCATCAGGCCCAGGTTCTCCTGGGTCAGCATGGGCACGAGCTCGCGCTCTATATCTCGGCCCGCGATGGAGTAGTAGGCCTGCAAGGTTTCGAACCGCGCGTAGCCTTTGGCTGCGCTCAGCCCGAGAGCCTTGGCGATCTTCCAGGCCGCCCAGTTGGAGACGCCCACGTAGCGCACAAGCCCCTGCCGCGCGAGGTCGTCCAGCGCGCGCAGGGTTTCCTCGACGGGAGTGACGGCGTCGTTGCCGTGGATTTGATAGAGGTCGATGTGGTCGGTCTGCAACCGCTCGAGGCTGCCTTGGATCGAGTCCATGATGTGACCGCGGGAAGCGCCCCGGTCGTTGGGGCCCGGCCCCATCTCTCCAAAAACTTTCGTCGCGAGCACCACGTCCTTGCGCGCCACGCCCAGGTTCTTCAGCGCCCGGCCGACGCGCCTCTCGGACTCCCCGAAGGAATAGACGTCCGCGGTGTCGATGAAGTTCACTCCCGCCGCGAGCGCGCGGCCGATGATCTTATCCGCCTCCTCTTGTCCGAGAGAGCCGATGGCTTTCCAAAATCCCGCGTCGGGATTGCCGCCGAACGTCATGGCGCCGAGGCATATCTCCGAAACGAAAATTCCCGTTCCCCCAAGCTGGTTGTATTTCATGACCGCCTCCAAATCGATGCCTAGTCGGCATGATAGCCACCCTGTTCCCTTGCGTCAATCGCGTTGTGTATGAATGTCTTACATCGGCATCGCGCGCGGGAGGAGCTGTGATCCTCATCGGCGGTCTTGCGGGCTTCGAGGCCATGAACCGGGAGATCGGGGCCGCGCGCCTGAAGCCGGTCGTCGACGAAGTATTCCCGTTCGACCGGGCCAAGGACGCCCTGGCGAAGCTAGAGAGCGGCAGGCACTTCGGCAAGATCGTCGTCCGCATCACCGACCGCCCATAAAACTCAAGGGTCGGTAATGTTCCCCTCGATTACGCGTATCATTCCGCATTGGTAATGACTCCGGCGACACGTATCATGTTGAGCCGTGAAAAATGCATTGGCCGCTGCCGCCGTGCTCCTCAGCATTCTCGCCGCTCGGGCATACGCCGGCAAAGCGATCGTCGGCATTTCGGAAATCGGCCCGCACTACGCGGTCGTGACGATAGAAAAGAGCATTCATCCGCAAAATCAGCTGGTGGCGTACACTCAGCTGAATAAACACTGCCGCGTCCTGCGCGACCCAAAACAGGCGAATAGGCCGACGTTAAATTTCTATTGGCTCATGGACCATTCCCGGTACAAGCGCGTGAACCCGCTGATCGAGCGCGGCATTCGCAAGCGCTTCCAGGTCGGGGCGAATTCGGCTCTCAATGGCGGCGATGATTCCTTCTCGGTGCGCCTGAATGAACTCAACGTAGTCGAGCATGATCTTGGAACGGCTCCTCTGTTTTGGGTTCATGCAAGAAGAACGGCCGAGGGCTGCTCCGCGGAAGCGCGCATCGCTCTGGGCCCCTCAGATAAAAACGCCTTGATCCGTCTTGATGCGATTTATTCCGTAGCCGTGATGCGGGGGCTCTACGACGCCACGGTAAAATCCATCGCGTTGAAGGGTGCGGACGTGAAATTCGGGAAGCCCGTCGTCCGCGTCTACCGAATCAAACCGAAATAGAATCCGCCGTAATCGGGCGTAAGAGGGCCTCGTCGGCTATCAATTGAGAAGACCAACGGCGGGCCATCATGCCATGAATGGCCCGCCTCAACCCAAACCGGCCGCCCTTGCGTTCCCGTCGGAAGTGGGGTAAAACATAGAGAGGAAAATGAAACTTCTTCGTCAGGTATTCTCGGTCCTATTCGTTCTGGCCGGTCCGGCGGGCGCCCAAACGGGACCCTGCGAGGCCGGCAAGGCCCGTCTGGTCGCAAAGCTGTCAGCCGACATGCGCGCACGGCAGGCCCAGATCGATGGGCTGCTTGTTATTAAAAAAGAGCACGGAGTGTTGCCCTCGATCCTGCGCGCCATAAAGGGCAAGAAACTAGAGGAAGATAAGATATTTATATCGGCCGTCCCTAAACTGCTGGACGAGGCCGTCAGGAGCCGGAAAACGCTGAAGGCGTTCCTTGAAGAGATAAAAAAAGAGGAGGCCGGGCGCGTTCCTGCTCTGCTGAAGTCGGTCTTTCTGTCCTGCGGACAGAACGGCTGCAGCAACGGACTGGATTATAGCGGCGTCGCGGATTGTATCACGGTTTTCGGGGGCCTGGCCCTGCAGCCGCTGCTGGACGGGATGAGCGGACTTAATGCGGTGCAGAAAGAGGACGTTCTGAATCTTATGCCGAGCGTTGAGCCGCAGTGTCCGAAGGCAGTGCTCGACGGCGCTCTAGCCGACCCGGTGTTCAGGGTCAGGTCCGCGGCGCTTAACGTCTTTAAAAAGAACTGCGCTCCTTCTGATTTCCATCAGAGACTGAACGGGCTCCTCGCCGGGGAAACGAACCCGGAGTTCCTGCTGTCGTTGCTGGAGCAGGCGCCGGATGAGAGCGGGCAGGGCCCACGCGTCTATGACCGTCTGATCCGTCTTGTGCAGGACAAGCGGATCCCCGTCGATATGGCATTCGGGAAATTATGCACGGTAATGGCGGGCGAGACGCTGGATGCCTCGGCGCTGGATATGCAGTTCTGGCTGAACGCGTTTGAATCTCATAAAGCCAGACAGGGCTGCCTGGCCGAGCACATATTTCTGAAGGCGGCTCAGGAAGACCAGCTGGTTAAAATACGCAGGCTGTTCGTGGAAGCGGCTGAACATCGCTATCGTTTCAGTTCGGAGCAGATGCTGTTCGACCAGACCTCCGGAGCGAGCTCATTCTGGGATTCCATCCCCGGGGCGGATGAGAAAATGCTGGCCCTGTTCAAAAAGCGTCTGAGCATCCGGGCGCTTCGTGTTTGGCGGAGCGCTCCGGATACGCCGCTCGGGGAAAGGCTCCTGCTGACCCAATGGCTGGGCGGTGATATGTCGGCTCAACTCCCCCGGAAGCTGCGGCTGAAAATTGAGGTCAGCTCTCCGTCCGGGGTCGTCTCCGCGGCCGAACAAGACGTGGCGCTTGACCGTCCATTCCTGTTTACCCTCCGGCCGCTAGTCCCGGATTTCCCGGAGATAAGTTATAAAGGGACGGCATACTTTGACGCCGGCAAACTTAGCTATGGCATCAGCTGGTTTACCGTGGGGCTCAAGCCTTCCCCGGCGGCCTGCAACCCGATGATCCCGCTGACCGGCGCTCTTGCTATGGACCTATTCGTCCAAGAGAAAAAATACAGGTGGAAGCTGAGCCTTGTACCCGCTGTGAACGGAGCGGTCGGGGGCTTGAATTAACGGCATAATAACGGCACAGGACGGCCGTTATTATGTCCCCCTTCAACCCGAAGTACACGATCACCAATAGGCTGGCCGCGGCGCTCTTGAAGCTGGAGGGCGCTAAAGAGCGGATCAACGGCCTGCCCATCACTCCCTCCGTCCTCGCCAGCCTACGCGAGACCGCGCGGCTGTTCTCAACGCACTATTCGACGATGATCGAGGGCAACCGCCTCACGGAGAAGGACGTGAAGGCGGTGCGCCGCCGTCGCGCACTACCAGTTCGCCGTTATCCACCCCTACTATGACGGCAACGGCCGCACAGCGCGGCTTCTGACCAACCTCGTCCTGCATCTGGGCGGCTACGGACTGAAGGGTATTTATTCGCTCGAGGAATAGCCTGGCTGGAATATTTCGTCGTCGGCATGGAACGGTCTTTCGCCAAGGTCGAGGAGCAGGCCAAGGCGGCGGAGAGCCGCTGGGAGTCCGACCAATCCCCCCTTCTCCGGAAACTCGACCCACGTCAGCGCAGGGCACTAACCTTATTCGCCCGCCAGCAGATCATCACGGGCCGTGATATCTCGCCGAGCTGTTCTCTTTCGCTCCTAGGACCGCTCGGGCGCTTCTCAGCAAATGGACGGAGCAAGGCTTCTTGGCCGTCGCCGATCCCTCGAAGAAAGCCCGTAAGTACAAGCTCTCGCCTGCGTTTGAAGCGCTCTTCTAGCCCATCATCTGCTTCGATGGTATTGGGTGACGGAATGCCGAGGATTTCGTGTGAAGTGATGCGTCAGAATGAGCATCGGTCGCTGAAGGCGGGAAAATCCTCGACGGGAAAAAGAATCGCAGCGGTCAAGCGGACCCGCTGCGATTATGGTGCATCGATATCTGGCTCCCATCTC
>CAIQSZ010000259.1 GCA_903874575.1 uncultured Elusimicrobia bacterium | reverse complement strand
TGACCAAGTCGTAATGATAGGAGAAAAAATCAAGATTGAGCTGGAAGCTGCCGTCCGCGCGGATACGGATCAAATCCTCGAACGTCCTGCGATAGGAGGGTTTCCCATAGCCCGCCAGACCCATCACCGTGCCCTCGCCCCCGTTGACCTTGAAGCCGAGATGAGCCGTTATGGCGCTGTACAAAAGTCCCAGGGAATGAGGAAACCGGATATCCTTCTCAAGCTTGATGTCGCTGCCTTGCGCGATGCCGCAGCACAGCGTGGACCACTCCCCGGTTCCGTCCATGGTCAGGACCATCGCCCGTTCGAAGGGCGACGGAAGAAAGGCGGACGCGGCGTGCGCGTAGTGATGGTCGGTGAAATAGATCGGTCCCTCATAGGCCATCTTCTCTCGGATGGTTTGAGGAACGCAGAGCTTATAATTGATCCACATGGGCAAAAAAGCCCTGAAACTCTTGTAGGAAAACGGGAAACACGCCAAGTGGGTCTTCAGAATACGCCCGAATTTCAGGAAAGGCTTCTCATAAAAGACCACCGCGTCCAAGTCCCGGGCCTCGACGCCCCCCTGGGATAGGCAATATTCGATCGCCCGGATCGGAAAATCCACGGAATGCTTGATCCGACTAAAACGTTCCTCGGAAGCCGCCGCCGCGACTCGCCCCCCTTGGAGCAGGCAGGCCGAGGAATCGTGATACATGTACGACAGCCCGAGGATGTTCTTCATTAATACTGCCTGGCGAACCCCTTTTCGTCCTCATCGGCGGGCTCCTTGTCCTGGAAAAATGACTCGGCCTCCGCCGTCCCCATATAATCGTTGCCCGCAAGCCTGGCGCACAACGCGACGGGACCCACGACGAGGAAATAGCCCAGATACATCAGAAGATCGACGATCCTCCTGCTGAAAAAATAGAGGAAAAGCTTCGAGGTGGAAAGGACGCGGTTATTAAAAAAATTGAGCGCGAGGGTGAAGACGATTCGGATGCGCCCCGGCAGCAGCAACGCGGTCGCGCATACGAGATAGGCGGCCGCCAAGCTCGGCTGAGGCTTGCTCTCGCCGGTATCGCGGGACATGAGTTCGCGCCATAGCGCCTTCGGTCGTTCAGTCAAGAAGTTCTGAGAGCCGAGTCCTCTCTCCGGGATGCTCCACATATTCGCGCGTCAACGCGCTCGCGCGCGCCAGCTTCGCGGCCAGGTAATCTCTCGCCTGGACTTCATATTCGGCGAAGGTCTTCCGCGATAAAATGACGCGCATCATCATAGCGAAAAGCACCTGCTGGGAACATACGACCTGCTTGTCCTTGGCGGTCATCTTCACGCGAGGATCCTCGATGATTCCGAACTCGTGAAGCGCCTCCTCCGTATTGAGTCCCTCCCGATAGACCGGATGGAGCAGCGTGACGCCGAAGGAAGCGTAGAGTTCGAGAAGCGCCGGCATCAAGATGCGAGGGTTCTGCTCCGCGAACTCCTCGGCCCCCACGACGGCCCCATCAGCCGCGTATTTGACGCCGTTCTGGAGACAGAAGATCAAGTTGCGCCAATGAAGGGCGGCCTTGCAGTGGCCGCAGGTATTGAGCGCCATTAGGCCCGTGCCCAGGCGGCCGAGACCGGGGTCCGGGGAATCGACGGCTTCATAGAACCTGCCCGCGTCGATGCGCCGGTGAATGAATTCCCGGTCGGGGAAGCGCGCCTTCAGGCGGGCGGCGTGCTCCGCCGGATTGTCCATCGCCATGAACCCGGGGCGCTCGAAGGTGTTCAAATGTATTTTCCCGAACGAACGAGCGAGGACGCAGGCGGCCAAAGTGGAATCCACTCCCCCGGAATACAGCAGGGCCACTTCGGAAGGCGATTCGATCCGGTCCTCCGGGATGTCGGCCATCAGGACCTCCCCACAATCTTCGCCGCGAGAAGACGCGCCAGGATGCGGTTCAGCTTCGGCTTGGGGTGGACGTCCTTCCCGTACCACAGATCGTGATTCGGATATCGGAACTTCAAGGGCAGATCCACCAGTTCGATGGGCGAAGGCAAGTCGTGGCGCTCGAACTGCAGAGTGCGCAAGAATAGAACCCGGGACCGCCGGGCTTGGGCCTTGCGGGCGAACTCCTCGTGCCAGTTCGAAAAATATCGACGGACTTCGGGGCTGCCCCTGATGAAACGGGAATGGGCGGCCGAAGCTTCCTGAAGATGCTGCGGAACCAAGAGCGTGACGAACAGTTTTTTCAACAACGGCTGGGTGGGTACCGCATCGCACAATAACTGAGGATCCAGGGGGTCCTGGTCATCGCCTCCATGATAACTGACCACGAGAACGTCGGGGGGATAAAGCAACGACATTCCATCGACGATCCGGCCGTAGCCGTAGAGTCCTAGACCGGGGCTGGCGGCGCTCATCACGTCGAATCTTCCGGGAGAGAGCCGCTGAAGCTCGGCGCGCAGAAGGTACCCGAGCGTCTCTTCATTATCGGCGATCCCGTCGCCCCAAATGCAGGAATCGCCCACGAGCAGGACCCGACGGCGCCCTTTTCTAAGGGCCGGAGACGGCTCTTCATCGCGATAACCGAGCGAATTGAAGCGGAACCGGCAAACCGGATAATGATCCTTACTGTCCTGGGCTGAATAATCTTGGGTCTCGACGGTGCTCGCCGCATTGGAGACCAGTCCAAGCCCGTTGACCTTGGAAAATTCATCACCCGAGATCGGGATCAAGGCAAGGCCGCAAACCCCGAATCCGAACCCCGCGACCCCGGCCCAGAAAAAATTCGTCGACGATCGGCGTCCTCCATTCATCGCCGCCCCCGCAATCCGGGCGACAGCCACGGAAATCCAGACAACGGCGATGTGAACCATCCGCTGTGAAATAGACGCCCAATCGAAATTCCTGTAAGGATTGTGAACGTATGCCCAAAGTACATACCCGAAAGCGCACGCGGCGATGCCTTTTAAAAGCGAATACGCCTTATTTTTTGAATACCGCCAGAGAAGGCAGGAACTCCAACTGACCGCCAGCAGGGCGAAGGGCCTGAACGCAAGAAGACCGAAACTCCGCGCCCCGATTTCTCCCCGCATTGCCGTGAATAATGACGCGCAAATCGCGAGGAATCGGATGAGGAAAAAAGCCGTCAAACCTGCCATGGCGGAGGCCATGAAGTCGTTCACTCCCAGGATGCTATCAATAAACGAACCCTGCCCATCAGGGAAGCGACCGCCGCAACAACCGATTCCGCCTCATGAATTTCTCGAGCTCTACGGCGATCAACGCGTGAGCCGCCTCGTTCGGGTGGTCGTCTTTTTCGAAGTGCAACGGCCCTCCGCCGCGCTTGTAATGCTGATTCACGGCCGCCGTAAGATCGAGAAATGGGACCTTCCGTCCTTTCAGGGCCTTGATGAGTTCGGCGGGAGCCGCCGAATGCTGCTCTTTCCTCAAATAGGGGATGAACACGACGACGAACCGCGCGCCGAGGCCCCGGCACTCCGCGTTCATGCGCCTCAAAAGAAAGTCGATGG
>CAIQSZ010000258.1 GCA_903874575.1 uncultured Elusimicrobia bacterium | reverse complement strand
GCTCGTCGTGATCGCCGTCATCAACATCGTCTATGGGGCGCTGTGCGCTCTGGCGCAGACGGACATGAAGAAGATGGTCGCTTACTCGTCGGTCAATCACATGGGCTACTGCCTCCTCGGCATCGCGGGCATGACCTCCGCGGGCTTCTCGGGCGCGATACTCCAGATGATCAACCACGGGATTATCGCGGGCGCGCTGTTCCTGCTGGTCGGCGTCATCTATGACCGCGCGCACACCCGAGACCTGTCCGCCTTCGGCGGCCTGGCGGTGACGTTGCCGGTCTACGCCGGCGTCATGTCGCTGACCTGCTTCGCCTCGCTGGGCCTACCCGGGCTGTCGGGCTTCATCGGCGAATTCCTATGCTTCCTGGGCGCGTTCCCGAAATGGCCGTGGCCGACGACGGTTTCGGTGCTGGGCATCATCGCGACCGCCGCCTTCTTCATGCGCATGATGCAGAAGGTGTTCCTCGGGCCCGTCAACGCGAAGTGGGTCGATTTGGAAGACATGACGTTCCGCGAGAAGGCGTCGGTCCTGCCGTTGGTCGCCCTCATGGTCTGGTTCGGCGTCGCGCCTATGTGGCCGCTCGACATGGTCAACGCTACGGTCGAAGCCCTGCTGAGAAAGTGAGATGCGGAACATCGGACTGCTGACTCCGGAACTCCTCCTCGCGGGACTGGCGCTCGTCCTGCTGTTGGCCGACATGGTCGTGCCGCGCGATAAGTCTCGCTGGCGCTGTCATTTCGCCTGGCTGTCCTCGGCGGCCGTGCTGGCGCTCGTCGTCGCCACGCTCGGCGACCCGACGACGCTCGGAACGGGCACGCTGTGGATCGCGGATTCATTCGGCCAATTCTTCAAGATGACGATCTTGCTCACGGCGACGCTCTGCCTGCTGATGAGCCTGGACTACGCCGCCCTGCCCCGGCGTCATGCCGGAACGTTCGCCGCGCTGATGCTGCTCTCCACCTCGGGCTTGATGTTTTTGGTCGCCGCCACGGACTTCCTCCTCGTGTTCGTCTCCTTGGAGTTGGTATCGATCTCCTCATTCGTGCTGGCGGGCTTCGAACGCTCGAATCCGAAGTCGAGCGAAGGCGCGATGAAGTACTTCATGTTCGGCGCATTCTCATCGGCCATCATGGTCTTCGGCATCTCGCTGTACTACGGCGCCACCGGCGGCACCAGGATGCTCGCGGGCACGGGCGCGCCGACGCCCATGCTGATCCTGGCCCTCGTCTTGATCCTGCTGGGTTTCGCGTTCAAGGCCTCGATCGCGCCGATGCACTTTTGGGTGCCCGACGCCTATGAAGGCGCGCCCACCCCGGTCGCGACCTTCCTATCCGTCGCGCCGAAGTTGGCGACCTTCGCCGCGCTGATGCGCGTGTTCGGAGCCGTGTTCCCGGCCAGGCAGTACGACCTGCAGTCCCTTCTCGGCATGCTCGCCATACTGACCATGACCATCGGCAACTTCACGGCCTTCTTCCAAGACGACGCCAAACGGCTGTTGGCCTACTCGTCCGTCGCGCAAGCGGGCTACCTGCTCATAGGACTGGCCGTCGGCACCGCACGCGGCTCGGAGGGCGCTCTCATGTACGCGTTCGTGTACGTGGCCATGAATATCGGCGCGTTCGCGATCGTGCAGGCGGTGGGCCAATCGGAAGGAAGCTATTCGCTCGACGCTTTCGACGGCCTGGCGCAACGCTCGCTGGGACTTTCCCTGGCCATGGCGCTGTGCCTGCTGTCGCTGGCGGGCATCCCGCCGCTGGCGGGCTTCATGGGCAAGCTGTACATTTTCTCGTCGGCCGTGGAGTCCGGCCGCTGGTGGCTGGCCGGGATCGGCGTGGCGAACTCGGTCGCATCGGCGTACTTCTACTTCCGCGTGACGCACCGCATGTTCTTCCGCGGCCCGACGCAGGACGCCAAGGCGCTTCAGATCGGACCGTACGTGTACGGCGGCATCGCGGTCGCCGTCGTCGGCGTCTTGCTGTTCGGGGTATACCCGGAACCTCTCATCGCCGGCGTGCGCGCCTCGGCTCCGCTGCTGCTGCTCCCCTAACGGTTCCAGTTCAGCTTGCGCCCGTCGCTGGGCGTCGACGCGACCGTCTTGAGACGTCGGGCCGCCGCGAGCGCTCCCGTCACCGCGGCCAGCCCGCCCCAGCGCCACGCGCCGCCGGTCGACCACCACGCCCGCCACGCGGTTCCAGCCGCCGCCGCGAACGCGCCGCCCCATCCGCCGTCGGTGGGAGCGCCCCACGTCAACGCCGAGGCGGCCAGCAACGCGCCGCCCGCGGGCGCGAGCACGCGCGCCCATAGAACTTCTTCGGCGTCCGTGCCCCAAAGACCCAGATAGACGCCTCCCAGGGATAGGGCGCCGCCCAACGCTCCGACGATCATCGTCTCCAGGCAAGGAACCGGAACGCGTTCAGGTCCCCGCACGAACTCGAATAGGCACGCGACGGACCCCGCCCAAAGCGCGACGCCGACGGGCCTGCGCCAGGGCGAACGTCGGTCGCCGAAAGTCAGCAAGACGGGGAACACGGCGAGAAATGCCGTGGCCGCGACCCAGTCCTGCTCCACCGCTGAACGCCACGGCCAACCCACGGCGGCCAGCGCGATGACGCCGAGCAACCCGAAGAACATCGAACTCGTGCCCAGCGCAGCCTGCGGAGAAGGGGGTGGAAGCGGCAGGCAGACGGAGGCAGTCGACTCCGCCGGTCTCTCTGTGAAGATGTCCGAGGTCGTGGGCGGCGGGGGGGGCAGGATGCGAAACGGGGAGCCCGTCTCGTCAGTATGCAGCAACATGGCGGGATTGGAAAGTTCCTTGAGTATCTCCGCCGCGCTCGCGGGTCGGGCGGACGGATCCTTGGCCATCATCCGCATCATAAGCTTGGCCGCACACGCGCTCACGTCCGGCCGAAACGTTCGAACATCAGGCGGGGATTCGGTGCGGTGAAAGATCAGCGCGTCGGCGTTAGTGCCCTTAAAAGAGGCGCCCCCGGTGAGCGCGTAGAACCAAGTGGCGCCAAGCGCGTAGAAATCCGCCGTCGGATGCGCGGCGGCGGCGAAGCCCTGCTCCGGCGCCATGAAATAAAAACTGCCGACGAATCCGCCGTCGCCGGACGAGCGCCCGGAAAGGCTTGCCAGTCCGAAGTCGGCAAGTCTCACGGCGCCTTTGGCGTCGATCAGAATGTTCGCCGGCTTCACGTCACGATGGACGATTCCGGCCGCGTGCGCGGCGTCCAGGGCGGCCCCGGCCTCACGAATCACGCGCAAGGCATCCCCGGCGGACAGCGGGCCCGCGCGCTGCACGCGACCCTCCAAGGTCTCGCCCTCAATCCACTGCATGACGATGTAAACCTGTCCCCTATCCTCTCCGACGTCGTAGACGATGACGACTCGGGGATCATCGAGCTTCGCGGCCGCGCGGGCTTCGGCCAACGCGGCCTCGTACACCAAGCTGTTTAATGTGCCGCCGCAATTCATCAATTTGACCGCGACGATGCGGCCTAATGCCAGCTGGCGCGCACGGTAAACTCGTCCCATCCCGCCGACGCCGACGAGCGCCTCCAGGCGGCAGTTGCCCAGCGTCGTCCCCACCAGAGCGTCCGCTTCCATAGATCCGAGGATAGCAGGGCCCGCGGACGCGCGCAAGGCCGCACTCATGCTAAAATTCGTCATGTTCCGGCTCGTTACCCGATGGACCTGGCCCGCCCTCGCCGCGGCCCTCGCCTTCGCCGTCACCGCCGGCGCTCGTTGGAATGAGAAGCTCGTCATCTATCCCATCCACGGGCAGATCGTCGCCGGTCAGGCGTCGGCCTCGGGCGGGTACGTCTACCAGCGCATCCACAAGACCGCGGTCGCGCGCGAGGCGGAGTACGGCTTCATCAGCTTCACCCGCGATAAATTACGCATTTCCTATCGCATCGCCGAAAGCGATTTCAAGCGCTACAACTCCAGCTACGGCTACCGCCCCGAGGAGCTCGAGGCCCTGCGGAAGTGGCGCGACCAAGCCACGCGCAACGCCTACGACGCAGCGATCGCAAGGCATAAGAGCCAGGCCGAGCTGGACGCGGCCGCGGCCGACATCCAGAGGCAATACAAAGCGAAGCTGCTCGCCTACCTGGAAGACCACGGCTTCCGCTTGGAGCAGGGAAACACGACGCGCATCGACATGCGCTCCGTCGTCAGGAAAAACGGCCCGCAGATCAAGCCGCTGGCGCGGTCGTTCGATCTCATCGCCAGACAGCGCGGCTACGGCTCGATGGACATCATCGGCGCGGTGCTTTCCTTCGCCCAGACGGCGATCAAGTATAAAGAACCCGACGACGTCTATAAGGGCAAGCACACCGGGGGCATCCTGGCCCCGATCACGACGGTCGTACTCGGTTGGGGCGACTGCGACACGAAAACGGGGCTGGCCGCGTCCATCCTCTCGAACTGGTCCCAAATGCGCATGATCGGCATTTCGGTGCCGGGCCACTACCTGATGGGCGTACTGCAGATTCCCGATAAAGGGGATATGTTCGTCGAGTATCAAGGGCTCAAATACGTGCTGGCGGAACCCGCCGGACCCGCGTGGCTGCCGCCGGGCCGCGTGGCGGAGAAGACCGTCGCGCAACTCAGCGGCAGCGACGGCTACCGGATATATCCGTTCTTCTAGTAGGAGGAGAAATGTTCGCGACCCGAGTCGTTGTCAGCCTGTTCCAGTTCGGATTGACGGTCGTCATGTCGGCATTCGTCATCGTCATCACCTACCGGATATTCATCAAGGCCAATCCGGACTTTCACATGGGGGAGGAGATCAAGAAGGGAAACGTCGCGGTGGGCATGCTGGTCTCCTCCATCCTGATCTCGGCGTCGTACATCTTGATGGCGGGCGTCGACTCCTCGATCTCCATGTTCCGGATGCATATGCTCGCGCCCTCGGAAGAGAACGAAAGCGCGCTTAGGATCATGGGGCTCATCGTCGCGCACCTGTCGGTGTCGATGTTGCTGGCGGTGATCTCGATCTCGACGACCCTGCGAATGTTCGGCCGCCTCGAACCGGAACTGCACGCCGGCAAGGAACTGCAGAAAGGCAACGCGGCCGTCGGCCTCCTGCTCTCCGCGGTCGTGCTGATCTCTTCCCTTTACGTCCGCGAGGGAGTCAGCGCGCTCTCCAAGGCCCTCACGCCGCAGCCCTCGATCGGGAATGTCCAGATAGACAAATAAGTTACAATCCCGACGATGACTCCCTCGACGACGAAGCGGGTCTGGCGGGATAATTTCGCGGAACTGAAAAAACCGCTCTTCCGCGAGGACGCTCGCGTCGAATCGTTCCGGTGCCTGTACTGCTACGACGCGCCGTGCGTGAAGGCCTGCCCCACGCGCATCGATATACCCCGTTTCATCCGTCAGATCGCGACCGACGATCCCTTAGGGGCCGGGGAAACCATCCTGGAAGCGAACGCCCTGGGCCATTCATGCGCGCGCGTCTGCCCCGTCGAAGCGCTCTGCGAGGGCGCCTGCGTCTATCGCGACAAGCCGGTCCCCATCGGGCGCCTCCAGCGCTGGGCGACCGACGCGGTCCATGCGACCGGCGAACTCCCGTTCGAGCCGGGCGCCGACAACGGCAGACGCGTCGCCGTCGTAGGCGCGGGACCGGCCGGCGTGGCCTGCGCGGTCTACCTGCGGCGCTTGGGCTACGCGGTCACGCTCTTCGAGAAACGCGAACTTCCCGGCGGCCTGAACACCTTCGGCGTCGCCGAGTACAAGATGGACAGCAGGACCTCGCTCGACGAACTCGAGTTGTTGTTCCAATTGGGCTGTTCGCTCGTCAAAGGCTGCGAGATCGGCAAGGACCTGCGCGCCGACGCCGTTCTGGCCGACTTCGACGCCGTGTTCCTGGGCATAGGGTTGGCGCGCGCGCGCCGGCTCGATATTCCAGGCGAGAACCTGACGGGCGTCATGAACGCGCTCACGTTTATCGAAAAAGTGAAGGGCCGCGACGCGAAGCTTTGCGGATCAAGCAAGGCCACCGTGGTCATCGGCGGGGGAAACACGGCCATCGACGCGTGCACGCACTCCAAACGCACGGGCGCCCGCGACGTGACGCTCGCCTATCGCCGCGGGCCCGCGGACATGTCCGCCTACGATTTCGAGATCGCTCTAGCGAAGGCGGACGGCGTCTCGTTGCTCACCAATGCGGCGCCGGTGCGGGTGCTCGGCAAAAGTCGTGTTGAGGGCGTGGAGTTCGCGCCGACGAAGGTCGTCGCGGGCGAGGTCGTCGCGGATGCCGGAAGGCGCTTCACGCTCCCCTGCGACCGCGTCATCAAGGCGATCGGCCAAGAGACGGAACGTTCGATCCCGATCCAGTTCGGCGTCGCCATCGATGCAAACGGCGCGGTGAAGGTCGACGCAAAGACGTTGCGAACCTCGAAGACCAAGGTGTTCGCCGGAGGCGACGCGGTCAACGGCGGCAAGGAGGTGGTCAATGCGGCCGCGGACGGCAAGCGCGCGGCGTGGGGCATCCACCGGATGTTGCACCCCGGCGCTAAACCCGGCCCGCGGAACGAGTATTGGGTCTCGACCATCGAAGGCCGCGCGGTAGCGCCCATCGTCAACCCGATGGGATCCTGGTCATGAAGAAAAAGGCGCGACCCGATCTCTCCGCCGCCTGCGCGGGCATCAAATCCCCCAACCCGTTCTGGCTGGCGTCTTCGCCGCCCTCGAACTCCGCCGCGCAGGTAATGCGCGCGTTCGAGTACGGCTGGGGCGGCGTGGTCTGGAAGACTTTGGGCCAGGACCCTCCCGTCGTCAACGTCACATCGCGCTACGGCGCGTGCGATTTCGGCGGACGGAAGGTCGCGGGATTCAACAATATCGAATTGATCTCCGACCGGCCCCTCGCGGTAAACCTCAAGGAAATCCTCGCGGTCAAGAAACGCTTTCCGGATCGGGCCGTCGTCGCCTCCTTGATGGTCCCGTGCGAGCGCAAGGCCTGGCATGACATCGTAAAAAAAGTCCTCGACGCGGGTTGCGACGGCATCGAACTTAACTTCGGCTGTCCGCACGGCATGACCGAGCGCGGCATGGGGGCGGCGGTGGGCCAAGTGCCGCAGTACGTGAAGATGGTCACCGAGTTCGTGAAGGAGAAGTCGTCCGTCCCCGTCCTGGTGAAGCTGACCCCGAACGTCGCCGACATCCGCCCGCCGGCGCGCGCCGCGAAGGCCGGAGGCGCCGACGGAGTCAGCCTCATCAATACCATCAACTCCCTGATGGGAGTGGACGTGGAAACTTTGACGCCTAAGTTCGCCGTCGCCGGCAAGGCCGCGCACGGCGGCTACTGCGGCCCCGCGGTCAAGCCGATCGCGCTGCACATGGTCGCCGCCATCGCCAACGATCCGCAGACGCGGAGCCTGCCCATCTCCGGAATCGGAGGAATCTCCAACTGGTCGGACGCCGTCGAGTTTATGCTGCTGGGCGCCTCGAACGTCCAGCTGTGCACCGCGGTCATGCATCATGGCTTTCGCATCATCGAAGACCTCAACGCGGGCCTGGAGGGCTGGATGCGCCGAAAGGGCTTCATGACGCTGGGCCGCTTCGTCGGCAGGTCCGCGCCCGACATCGTCGAATGGAAAGACCTCGATCTCCGCCACAAGACCGTCGCTTCCATAGACAAGAACAAGTGCATCGGCTGCGACGTCTGCTACGCGGCCTGCAACGACGCCGCGCATCAGTGCATCGCCATCGACCGCAAGGGCGGCAACCGCAAACCGCACGTGATCGAGTCCGACTGCGTCGGCTGCAACCTATGCTCTCTCGTCTGTCCCGTCGACAACTGCATCGCCATGAAAGAAGTGCCTGGAAAGGAGCATTAGATGCCGCCCGAAACCGACAACCTGCGCGTCGAAGAACTCCATAACGCCGATCAGAAGGACCGCGAGAAACCGTACTCCTCCTCCAAGGATGTCGAAGCGTTGAAACTGCGGGACCTGGCCCGCCGTACGGAAGTCCAGGAACTGATGGGCCGCGGCGAGATCAACACGCAGAACGACCTCTACCGCGCCGCCGTCGTCTTCCTCCACGGCGCGGAGCCAAAAGACTTCCTGACCGCGCACCGCCTGGCGGCCATCGCCGCCATCCAGGGCCACCGGGGGGCGCGCTGGCTGGTCGCCGCCAGCCTGGATCGCTTCCTGATGTCCGTCGCGCTGCCGCAGATCTACGGCACGCAGTTCGAGCGCGACGACGAAGGGAATCGCTACCAGTTGCGCCTGCCGATCGACGACGCGTCTCTCCTCCACTTCGAGAAAAGATTCTTCGGCGTGCCGCCGGTCATGGAACGCCTCGCCCAGCTCAATCGCAAGCTTCAGTCCTAATCCAGGAGATTCCCATGGCCCGAATCGTGAAGTGCGGACTCATCCAAGCGTCGTGCCCTTGGGAGGCGCCGAAACACTCCCTGAAACGGATCAAGGAACTGATGGTCGAAAAGCACGTCGCGTTCATCGAGCAGGCCGCCAAAAAAGACGTGCAGGTGCTGGGTCTTCAAGAAATCTTCTACGGGCCATACTTCTGCGCGGAGCAGGACGTGAAGTGGTACGACATGGCCGAGCGCATCGACGGTCCCACGACCAAGCTGATGCGGGCGCTGTCCAAGAAGCACCGGATGGTCATCGTCTCTCCGATCTACGAGACGCCGTCGACGGGCATCTACTACAACACCGCCGCGGTCATCGACGCGGACGGCTCCATCGCCGGCCTCTACCGCAAGAACCATATTCCGCACTGCGCGCCGGGGTTCTGGGAAAAATTTTATTACAAGCCCGGGAATCTGGGTTATCCGGTGTTCCAGACGCGCTACGCGAAAGTCGGCGTATACATCTGCTACGACCGCCACTTCCCGGAGGGCGCGCGCATCCTGGGACTCAACGGCGCGGAAATCGTCTTCAACCCATCGGCCACGGTGAAGGGCCTCTCCCAGCATCTCTGGAAGCTGGAACAGCCGGCGCATGCGGTGGCCAATCAGTATTTCGTCGGCGCCTGCAACCGCGTCGGCATCGAGGGCCCCTGGAAGATCGGGGAGTTCTTCGGTCAATCCTACTTCTGCGACCCGCGCGGACAGATGCTCGCGGTCGGCTCGCGCGACAAGGACGAACTGGTGACGGCGGACCTGGACCTCGACCATATCCTCGAAGCGCGCAAGGTTTGGCAGTTCTTCCGCGACAGGCGACCGGAGACCTACGACGCGATCCTAGGCCAGCTGCCGTGAAGAACCTCACCGACCTGCTGCTCGACTCGGAGATTCACGACCACACCGAGCCCGTCTCCAAATCCCCGTACTGGAATAAGGATATCGCCCCGCTGGGGAAGGCGCATCGCACGTGGGGCACGAAGGACTACGCGGTGCTGTGGATCGGCATGAGCGCCTGCGTGCCCACCTACATGCTCGCCTCGTCGCTCATCGACGGCGGGATGAACTGGTGGCAGGCCGTGCTGACCATCTTCCTGGGCAACGCCATCGTGCTGGTTCCCATGATCTTAAACGCGCACGCGGGCACGAAGTACGGCATCCCCTACCCGGTCTACTGCCGCCCGTCCTTCGGAGTCTTGGGCGCCAACGTTCCGGCCGTCCTGCGCGCGCTGGTGGCGTGCGGCTGGTTCGGCATCCAAACCTGGATCGGCGGGACGGCCATCTATAAGCTGCTCTGCATCGCCTATCCGCCCATGGCGGGCGCTGCGGCGATCTTTCAGGGCCTCAACGCCGGGCAGTGGGGCTGTTTCCTGCTCTTCTGGACGATCAACATGGCCGTGATCTACAAGGGCGTGGAATCCATCCGCCTGCTCCTCAACATCAAGGCTCCTCTGCTGATCGCCTTGGGTCTGGTCCTGCTGGCATGGGCCTATGTCCAGGCCGGCGGCTTCGGCGCCATGCTGGCGACGCCGTCGCAGTTCGGAGCGGGCCAGCCCAAGGAAGGCGGGTTTTGGGCGTTTTTTTTCCCGGCGCTGACCGCCAACATCGGCTTCTGGGCGACGCTGTCGCTCAACATTCCGGACTTCTCGCGCTATGCGAAGTCCCAGAAAGACCAGGCGCTCGGCCAGGCGCTCGCCCTGCCGACCAGCATGGGCCTCTACGCCTTTCTCGGCGTGGCCGTGACTTCGGCGACGGTGGTCATCTACGGGCGCGCCATCTGGGACCCGGTGGAGCTCATCACGAACTTCCGCAATCCGTTCGCGCTGGCCCTCGCCCTGGCGGCGCTCTGTCTGGCCACCTTGGCGACCAACATCGCCGCCAACGTGGTGGGCCCAGCCAACGACTTCTCCCACCTGTGGCCGGAGAAGATCGACTTCAAGACCGGCGGCTACATCACCGGCGTCGTCGGAATCCTCATCCAGCCGTGGAAGCTCATCGCCGATCCTACCGGATATATCTTTAAGTGGCTGGTCGCCTATTCGGCGTTGCTGGGCTCGGTGGGCGGCATCCTGATCGCCGACTACTACCTCCTGCGCCGCACGAAGCTGGACGTGCGCGCGCTCTATGAGAAGGGCGGCGCCTATTGGTACGCGGGCGGCGTCAACGGCGTGGCGCTGGTCGCTCTGGCCATGGGCTGCGCGCCGGTACTGCCCGGCTTCCTGGGCACGGTCGGCCTGATGAAGGTCTCGCCGATCTGGATCGAACTCTACCACTACGCCTGGTTCATCAGTTTCGGCGTCTCATTCTCCGCGTACCGGATATTCATGAAGTGGGGGGACAATTCATGATCGCCATTGGCATTTCGGCTTTCTTATTCCTAGCCATGCCATCCTCCGCCGTTTCTATGACCGAAACAAACTCCTTCCTAGATAAACCGAGGCGTATCGACCGTTTCAAAGGCACTTGGATTTTCAAGGACTACTTGCAGGAATTGAGATCGACAAAGTCTCCGCTGAAAGCATTCGAACACCAAGGGCAGGATGGCACTATATCCTTTCAAATCCTTAACAGCCGGGGCTCGTATTTATGGAGCATCAACACCCGCTTTCACGAGGGATGGACCCGCGGAATCATCGAAGATATAAAGCCCACGTCCCACGCCAACGTCTATGAGGTTATTTTAGACACGACATCCTCGAATCCCTATGCGCTGCTTCCCCGCGAAGAAATCGGGCGTCGCTTTCTGGAAATTATCCGTCAAAATGGGAACGATGTTCGAGAGATCAAATGGCGTGAGCGGCCCAGCGAAGTCTTTGTGAAGGCCGATTCACCCCTAAAAGTGGACGGATGGGTGAACGCCGCCGTGATTGCTGGAAAATATAGCGATCATGAAGGGAGAAAATACATTTTCACTAGCTCATCGGAAGCGAAATGGCCTGAGCGGTCATTCCGCTACGAAGTATTGACCGATTTCACCGAGGTCGACGAACCCGTTCCTAAGTGCGATATTATTCTAATCAAGAGCGCTAAAGCGAAAGAATCCGAATCCATCGGGTTTCGCTGGGAGGACGGCAAACTCCAGCTTCTGAAAGCGGCCTCCTCGGCCGCCACTGCAACTTCGAATGCTGCGGACACATGTTCAGATGTTCCGTTTCTCATCTTAACACCGGAGAAGTCCGGGGCGTCGGGAGACTAATGATCCATGTCTTATGATTTGATCGTCAAGAACGGCACCGTCGTCTCCGCGTCGGACACTTTCGTCGCCGACATCGCCGTCTCCAGGGGCCGCGTCGTCGCCGTCGGCCGGATCGAGGGCGACGCCAAGAAAGTCGTCAACGCCCAGGGGAAGGTCGTCGTGCCCGGCGGCGTCGACGTCCACACGCACTTCGACATGCCCTTCATGGGCGCCGCCACCATCGACACCTTCGCGAGCGGCTCCGTGTCCGCGGCCTGCGGCGGCACAACCTCCATAGTGGACTTCGCCATCCAGAAGAAGGGCAAGACCTTCCGCCACGCGCTCGACGACTGGCGCCGCCGCGCCGACGGCAAGTGCGTCGTCGACTACGGCTTTCACATGATCGTCACCGACTTCCCCGTTAGAGCCGAGAAGGAGATGGACAAGCTCGTCCGCGAAGGAGTCGCCTCCTTCAAATTGTTCATGGCCTATCCTGGAATCTTCATGTCGGACGACTCCGTGATCTTCCGCGCGCTCCTGCGTACGAAGGAAAACGGCGGTCTGATCTGCGTGCACGCCGAGAACGGAGCCGTGATCGACGTGCTGACGCGCAAGGCGCTGGCCGAGGGGAAGACCTCCCCGGAATGGCATGCG
>CAIQSZ010000257.1 GCA_903874575.1 uncultured Elusimicrobia bacterium | reverse complement strand
CGCTGACCTCGGTTCGCCTCACGGGGGGCTTGCGCTGGCGCGCGCAACGGCTACACTCATGGGGATGAGGGCCGCGCGATGAGATTCTGGGTCTACGACGAGGCGAAGAAGGCCGTCCTGGGGCCGCATCTGCCCGTGACTTTACGCAAGCTTCCGGGGTTCGGGCCGGAGACGAAGGTCGCCCCCGAGGGCGCGCGCGCGGCCAAGGACTGGAAGCGCGCCAAGGAGTGCCCGGAGCTGGCCGCGCTCCTGCCGCCGGCGCCCGGGCGGTGAGCTCATTGCTCCGGCCATAGCCCGGAGTCCCGCATCCGGCCGACGATGCGCGCGGAGTTGCGCTCCACGTACGGCCCGTGCCTGGACGGGTCCCAGCGGCGCGGGTTGGGCAGGACCACGGCCATGGCGACGGCCTCGTCGGGCGTCAGCTCCGCGCACGATTTCGCGAAGTAGGCGCGCGCGGCGGCCTCGCAGCCGAAGATGCCCTTGCCCCATTCGGCGACGTTCAGATAGAGCTCCAGCACGCGGCGCTTGCCCAGCGCGCGGTCCAGGCGGCGCGCGATCAGGATCTCCTTGACCTTGCGTAGGGGATTTTTCGACGGCGACAGGTACAGGTTGCGCGCCAGCTGCATCGTGATGGTGGAGCCGCCGGCGCGCAGCCGGCCTTCCTTCTTATCGCGCTCCCAGGCCGCGCGCAGCGCGTCCCAGTCCACGCCGTCGTGGCGGTAGAATTCGTCGTCCTCGGCGGTGACGACCGCGGCGCGCAGGTTCTCCGAGATCGCGTCGTACGGGACCCAGTTCCAGCGCAGGTCGAACCTCTTTCCCTTGGCGGCGGCTTCCCGCCGTCTCAGCTCGATATAGGCCGTCGTCTTCGGCGGCGCTTTCCTCAAGGGCCGGACGTCGGGCAGCCGCAGCGTCCAGGCGGCCGCCAGCCCCGCGGCCGCCAGCGCGGCGACGGCGGCGCGCTTGACGACCCGCGCGGTTCGCGCCCGGAATTTGCCTGAAGTCACCCGGCGATTATACCAAGCCGTTCGCCCGTAGACTTCCATCGGCGCGCATCCCAGCCTTGAAGGGGCGCGGCGCTTATGGTTCAATGGGGCATGGCGCGACGCGGTCGTTCGGTGCTCATCGTGGACGACGACGAGGGCGTTCGGGACCTTCTGAGCCTGCTCATCAAGAAGGAGGGCTATCTCGTCGAGACCGCGAGCGACGGGGACGAAGGGTATCGTCGGGCCCTGGCCCTGCGCCCCGACCTGCTGATCCTGGACCTGATGCTTCCGCGACGCGGCGGCTTCGAGCTCCTGCGCGAGCTCCAGGGCACCGACCTGGCCCGCACCCCCGTCATCGTCGTGACCGGACGCTCCACCGATCCGTCCACCTCCGACTTGATCCGACGGGAGTCCAACGTGGTCGCGCTGATGGGCAAGCCGCTCAAGACCGCCGGCTTCCTGGCCGCCGTGCACAAGGAGCTGCGTCCGGCCTCGGTCGCGGGCGAGGCGGGGGAGGCCTGACATGGACGACGCGCCCATCATCCATCCCGGCGAGAAGCTCGTGCTCCTCGTCGACGACGACGAGAGCCTCCTCGATCTCATGCAGCACGTGGTCAAGAAGGAGGGCTTCCGCACCGACCGCGCGACCGACGGGCCCGAAGCCTTGCGCAAGGCCAAAGCGCTGAACCCCGACGCCCTGATCCTGGACATGATGCTGCCCGGCCTGGGCGGCTACGAGGTCGTCCGCGAATTGCAGGCCGCCGGCTGCGGCGACATTCCCGTCATCATCGTCACCGGCCGTCTGATGGACCCCGCCGGCATCGAGCTGATCCGCCAAGAGCCGAACGTGAAGGAATTCATGGAGAAGCCGGTGCGGCCCGTGGTCCTCGCCGTGGCGCTTCACCGCATCCTGGGCACCTCCGCTCACCGCTCTCCCCGGCGCGAGTCCGAGTTTTGACATGTTCCGGCGCCGGGCGCTCCTGACCGCCGTCGGCCTGATCGCGTTCGTCTACGGCGCGGCTTGGGTCGACGTGGTCCTGCGCGCGCGCTCGGCGTATCAGGAGGGGGAGAAGTGGCTGTCCTGGAACGAGCGGCCGCAGCTCAAGAAGGCTCATTTCGACGCGGAGCTGGCCGAGCGCGTGAAGACCTTCGAGGCCGAGCGCGCCGCGGGCCGCTTGAACGGCCCCGAGTTCGAGAAGAAAGCCGCCTTGGCGCGCTTCGAACGCGACCAGGCGGTCGCGGAGAGCTCCCTGAAATACGCGTATGTCTGGTTCCAGACCGCGGCGGAACTGTTCACCCCGCCGGAGAGCCGCTGGTCCGCGCTCTCGCGCGAGAAGATGAAGACGACGCGCGCGCTCTGGAAGAAGGAGCTCGACGCGAAGAATATCCCCTACCAAGATTACATGCTCGAGTAGCGCGTGCCGCGATTGATCCTCGGCGTGCTCGTGATCCCGCTCTCCGGCTTTCTCGATTGGGCCGCGGCCAAGGCCCTGGCCGGCGTGGCCCTGGGCGCCCCGGCCGCCTCGCCGTTCTTGGCCGGCATGGCGCTGGTCGCCGTCTCCTGGCTCCTGGGCCGGCACGTGTTCGATCCCGTCGGTCCCGTCGGCTGGACCTCGCGCATGGCGCGCTGGGCCTACGTCGCCGGGCACGAGCTCACGCACGCGCTGGCCGCGTGGTCCTCCGGCGGCAAGGTGTTCGCCATCCACGTTGAGGAGAAGGGCGGCCACGTCGACCTGTCGCAGTCGAGCGCGTTCATCGCGCTGGCTCCGTACTGCGTGCCGTTCCACGCCCTGGCCGTCGTGGCGGGCTACCGCCTGCTCCTCTGGGCCAGGCCGGACGCGTCGGGCGAGGCGCTGTTCCTGGCGCTGATGGGCGGGGCGCTCGCGTTCCACGGCCTGATGACGTGGCAGACGCTGACCCAGGTCAAGCAGCCGGACCTGCGGGCCGCGGGCGGGACCGTGTTTTCCTGGGCGCTGATCGCGGCGGCCAACGGGGTCGTCGTGCTGATCCTGCTTAAAATCCTGTTTCCCGAAAGCGTGGCGCTGGGAGCGTCGATGAAAGGCGCCGGCCTGGGCGCGTGGCGGTTCTGGAGCCGGGCGTGGGCCTTCGTCCTGCCCGGCGCGCGATCTTTCATGAGGCGGCCGGCATGAGCGAACTGCGCCGGGAGCTCCGCCGCAAGGCGTTCCACGCGCTTTGCCTGGGCTACTGGGCCGCGTTCGCGTTCTTCGGCTGGCCGCGCGCGGGCCGTTTGCTGGCGGCGTGGCTGATCGCCGCGCTGGCCGTCGAGTCCGCGCGCCTGCGGATTCCCGCCGTCGAGCGCCGTCTGCTCGCGTGGTTCGGCGGCGTCATCCGCCAGACCGAACTCCGGCGTTTCAGCGGCGTTCCGTACGCCGCCGGCGGCTCGCTGGCCGCGATGCTGATCGCGCGGGGGGACCCCGTCGTCGTCGGCGCCGCGATCGGCCAGCTCGCGCTGGGCGACGCCGCCGCCGCGCTGGCGGGCAAGGCGTTCGGCAAGACGAAGATCCTCGGCGGCCGGAAGTCCCTGGAGGGCGGCCTGGCGGGCTTGGCCGTCTGCCACGCCGTCGCCGTCCTCGCCGGCGCGCGCCCCGGCGCGGCGGCGGCCTCGGCCGCGGCGGCCACGGCGGTCGAGCTCCTGTCCACGGACGGCTTCTTCAACGACAACTTCTGGATGCCGGTCGCGTCCGCGCTGGTCCTGAAGCTCCTCTCATGACCGCTTCCGCGCGGGCGGCGAAGACATGCCGCGTCTAGCCATCGCCTGCCGCCGCGTCGAGGGCCTCTCGGGCGCGGTGCGCCTGATCCTGGCCGAGGCGCGCGCGGCGGCGGACGCGGGCTGGGAGGTGACCGTGTTCGCCGAGACGCTGGACGCCGGCGCCGTGCGCGCGGCGCGCGCGGTCCCGCGCCGGATTGCGCGCTGGCCGTGGG
>CAIQSZ010000256.1 GCA_903874575.1 uncultured Elusimicrobia bacterium | reverse complement strand
GATCTTGGACGGCGAGTTCGACTCCTTGGGCGAGATCGTCGAATATCCACTTGCGGAACTCGTCTTCCTCGACTGCCACGGACTTCGGATGATTTTCGGCCTGCCTGACTTCCTGCGCCTGGATGTCTCCGGCGGCTTCCAGGACCGAGACCTCGACCTTGTCGAAGTCATCCACCAGTTTCAGTCCCATCTCGTTGGCGGCCTTCTCGCGTTGCGCACGCGAGAGTCCCTCTTGGAAGGTCACAATCAGCCGCTTTTTCCGGGGCCTCCCGCCGGCGACCGCGGTTTGCGGCGTCGCGGCCGCGTGGCAGGCCGCCAGCGCGAGGATAATGAGCGTTCTTAATTGCCTTTTCATCTGGATGTTCTCCCATGCGAGTCGTATCCCCGGGCGGGGAATGATTAGTTCCAAGGGCCTATTCAGAAAAGCTCCTTAGGACCTAACATCCAATAGGCCTAAAGGCCTATTCAACCCGGCCGCGGGCGGCGTTCAGGTTTGGCGATTCCCGACGGTCCCGGACCTTCTCCCGTCCTGATATAATCTTCGCGTGAGATCGGATTTAGGATCGGCTCGGATCGAGCGGATCACCTGCGTATACATCGGACGCATCGGCGACGTGATCGTCGCCACCCCTTTCCTGCGCGCCCTTCGGCGCCGCTTCCCGCGCGCGCGCATCCGCCTGCTCGTAGGCCATCGCGCGACCCAGGTCCTGCCCCTCATCCCGTTCGTGGACGAGACCGTCGTGCTCGAGAAGCCCATGCGGCTGGGCGCGAACATAAAGCTGGCCTGGGGCCTGCTGCACGACGACTGCGACTTGCTCGTCGACCTCAACTCGTCGTTTTCCAAGACCTCGACCATGATCGCCCGCGCCGCGCGCGCGCCGCTGAAGGTCGCCTTCGATAAGGGGCGGGGGCCGGCCGTCTTCAACCGGTTGGTTCCCGCTCCGGGTGAGCGTGAGCACATGTCCGAGCGTTACGCCCGCTTGGCCGAGGCCCTCGGAGCTCCCTACGGGCCGGATTTGGAACTGCGCGTTCCCGACGCGGCGGATGACGCGGCCGCGCGCCTGCTCGACAACGACGGCAACACGTTCCGCGTCCTCGTCCACCCGGGCAACCTGACGCGGCGCCCGTCGCTGTGGCCGGCCGACCGGCTGACCGAGTTGTGCCGCCGCCTGCAAGGCGACCCGGCCTTGCGCCTTTTCTTCCTCGCCGGACCGGGCGAGCGCGATTACGTGCGGGCCATCGCCCGGGCCCTGCCGAAACCGGCTCCGGTCCTGCCGACCGTGTCCCTGTCCGTGGCCGCCGGGGTCGTCAAGCGCATGAACCTGCTCCTAGGCAGCCTGACCTCCACGACGCACCTGGCCGCGGCGCTTCATGTCGCCACGTTCGCTTTCTACGAGGGCTACACCGCGACGGTATGGCGACCTCACGGCGCGCGCCACGGAGGCACTTTGAGCGACTCCTGGAGCGACGTCCAGTCCACCACGGTGGACGAGGCGTATGCCGGCCTAAAAGACCACCTTGCCCGGCTCAGCCCCTGGGGCTAGAGGACGTTACCTCTTGGTTTTGGGCTCGGGCGCGGGCATCTTCAGCTTCAACTCGCCCAGCAACGCCGTCACGCGTCGCCTGACTTCCCGCGTCGAGGCGAGCACCTCGGGGAGCTTGAAGGTGTGCCACTGGATGACCGCGGCCCGCTGAAGCTCGACGATATCCCGATAGCTCTTATCCTGAGGCGCTAAGTCCGAGACGCCGGCGTCTCGTGCCCTCTTTAGGGCGGACGTGAGGCCGCGAACCATGGATCCCGCCGAGTCCATCTCCAGGCGCGCCGCGAAGGCTTGGGTGGGCTGTCGATGGCAGAGGGCGCAGGTCGTTTCCAGCTCCCTGGCGCCGAGCACGACGTTGGCCATGGAGCCGTGGCAGGTCACGCAGTTCGGGCCTTTGCCGGATTGCTGAAGTTCCTTGAAGTGGGCGCTTTTCTGGAACGCGGCGAATTCCGCCTCGTGACAGCTTCCGCACGTGTGCGGGCTGTTGGTGAAGAAAATACGGCTTTTGGGATTGTTGGCGCGCGCCATTCCCGCATGGGCCGCTTCCTTGCCCTTGGCGGAAGCATCGCCGCCGTGGCAGGATTCGCAGCCGACGCCGGCCGCGGCATGAGCGCTGCGCTGCCACTCGGTGAAACTGTGGCCGATGGTGTTGCCCGCCGGCAGTCCCTGGTGACATTCCACGCAAGAGCCCTTGGCCTGGGCCCGGGCCGCCCCCGCGCACAGCGACAAAGCCACCGCCAAACCGCCGAAACTTTTTGCCGACATCATCTCGCCTCCAGTACCGACGCTATTTTAGCAACGTTTCGGCCCGATTTATTTGGCATGGCAGGCGACGCAGACTTGCTCGACGTCTTTCCTGAGCGGAGCGCGGCGGTGGGCGCCCAACTCGTGGCATTTCGCGCAGCCCATCAGTCCGGCGTGCATCGCATGGGGCATGGTCTTGCCGTTATGCCGAACGGTTTCGCGCGGAACCTTCACTCCGGCCTTTTCGTGGCAAAGCACCGCGCAGTAGCTTCCGGATAAAAGCGGCTGTTCGGAAAGGTCGGCGAGTTTGGCGCCCGTGGCGTCCGCGGAGACGGACAACTGCTCGTCCGCGCGCCGCAGGGCGACCGAAGCGAGGTAGACGTTGTGCTCGCCGCGCGAGTCCCGCACGAAGTCGACCAGGCGCCGCGCTTTCGCCACGGCCGCGTCCGCCTTGGCCCGCTTCTCCTTCGGCGCGTCCGCCAGGGCCTTGGCGGCGGCTTCGACGTTGCCGCTCAACGCGGCGACCGTCTTGGCGACCTCCTGGTGGATCGATTCCCACATGCCCTTGTAGCGCGGGCCGTGGCACTTCACGCAGGCCTCCTGCGAGGCGCGGAAAGTCACGCCGGGAACGCCTTCGGCGGACCTCCCTCCGGTTTCCTTCTCGTAATGGCAGCCGGAGCAGTCCACCCGCGCCATGAACATGGGACTGGGAATGGAGGG
>CAIQSZ010000255.1 GCA_903874575.1 uncultured Elusimicrobia bacterium | reverse complement strand
CGATTCCCCACGGCGCTGGAGTTTTAGGGGTATATCCAAGGAATTTCAGGTCCGCCACGCTGGGGTCCCAGGCGGTAATGCCATCGATGATCGAGCGCACCTCCTGCACATACGCCGCATCCGCGCCGGAGGTGGATGCGGCCTCGTCTGCCGCTATTCGTCCGTGGGCAGCCGCATCCGTCGCATCGAGCAATGCAACAACCAATGCGTCCGGATCTGCTTGCGTCGTCGGGGGCGCAAGCAACGTCGCGAACAATCCGAGGCATATCGCCCTTTTCTTCCCCATTTGAGCTGTCCCCTCGATTTCCATCGTATTTCGCATACGGTCTTGCGGCGGCAACGATAGTATGAGTGCTGCGCGGGCGTGGGCGCCTGGGCCGAATGGCCCTGCAGTCGGGCCAAAAAGTCCGCTCCTCAGGTCGGTCCTTTGGCCTTTGCTATCGCAACATGGAGACGATTTCCTGCGCCTCGCTCTGTATGCGCCTCAGGCGGCCTTCGCCCAGGAAGCTCTCCGCGTAGATCTTGTAGACGTTTTCGGTGCCGGAAGGACGCGCCGCGAACCAGCCGTTTTTCGTCGCGACCTTGATCCCGCCCAGCGCGGCGCCGTTGCCGGGCGCCTTCACGAGCTTGGATTCGATTTTCTCGCCCGCGAGTTCCTCGGCGCGGACGGAGTCCGGGGACAGCTTTTGGAGCGCGGCCTTGAGCGCCGGCGTCGCGGGAGCGTCGATGCGCTCGTAGGCGGGCTCCCCGTGACGGGCCGTCAGGGCGCGGTAGAGCTCTCCGGGGTCTCGGCCGCGGCGCGCCGTCATCTCGGCCGACAGCAGGGCCAGCGCGAGGCCGTCCTTGTCGGTCGTCCAGACCGACCCGTCGCGGCGCAGGAGCGACGCCCCCGCGCTTTCCTCGCCGCCGAAGCCGAGAGAGCGGTCGAGCAGGCCGTCGACGAACCACTTGAAGCCGACGGGGACCTCGTACAGGCGCCGTCCCAGCGCGGCGGTCACGCGGTCGATCATGGAACTGGACACCATGGTCTTGCCCACGCCGGTGTTCGGGCCCCAGTCGGGGCGCTCCGCGAAGAGGTAATCGACGGCCACGGCCAGATAATGGTTCGGGTTCAGCAGGCCCGCGCTGCGGGCGACGATGCCGTGGCGGTCGTGGTCGGTGTCGCAGGCGAAGGCGACGTCGAAGCGGTCCTTGAGCGCGATCAGCCCCGACATCGCGTAGCGCGACGAACAGTCCATCCGGATCTTGCCGTCCCAGTCTCGGGGCATGAAGCGGAAGGTCGGGTCGACCGTCTTGTTCAGTACTTCGAGGGGAAAGCCGTACTTCTCGGCGATGCGCGGCCAGTAGCCGACGCCGGCCCCGCCCAGCGGATCGACGCCCAAGCGCAGCGAGGACGCGGAGATCGCCTCGAAATCGACGACGGCGCCGAGGTCGTCCACGTAGGCGCCGAGGAAGTCGTACGGGCGCACCGTGGGCGACTTCAGCGCCCTTTCGTGGGGGATGCGCCTGACTTCGGCCAGGCCTCCCGCCAGGAGACGGTTGGCTTCCTCCTCGATCCACTTCGTCGCGCCGGTGTCCGCCGGGCCGCCGTTGGTCGGGTTGTACTTGAAGCCTCCGTCCTCGGGCGGATTATGCGACGGCGTGATCACGATGCCGTCGGCCAGCCCGGCCTTGCGCCCGAGGTTGTACGCCAGCACCGCCCGGGAGAGGGCCGGGGTGGGCGTGTAGCCTTCCAGCGTGCCGAGTTGGGCGGCGACCAGCGTCTCGACGCCGTGGGCCGCCAGCACTTCCAGGGCGCTGGCGTGCGCCGGGGCCGACAGCGCGTGCGTGTCCATGGCCAGGAACAGCGGACCGTCGGTTCCCTGCCGCTTTCGGTAGCGGCAGATCGCTTCGGTGGTGGCGAGGATGTGGTCCTCGTTGAAACTGGTCGTGAACGCGCTGCCGCGGTGTCCCGAGGTGCCGAATGCGACCCGCTGGGCCGGGATGGACGGGTCGGGTTTGCGCGCATGATAGTCCTTCAATAGCCGCGGGACGTCCAAAAGCTGCGACGGTTCGAGAAGCTTTCCGGCGTTGGCATCGATGCCCATGGAGGGGGTTCCTTTTAGGTCGCGGAGATCGCGCGGCGCGAGAGCCACCACAGCCACGCACAGAAGAGATGGGAGCCGACGGCGGCGGCCCAGACGAACCAGTCGAGTCGGCCGACGGCGGTGCAGACCAGAATGAGATAGACGTAGTCGCGGCTGGCGATGCGCTCGACGACGACGGCGAGGGGGCCGCGTTCCTCCTCGGGCACGCGCAGGACCAAGTGCCAGACCGAGAAGCCGGAGGCCAGAAATCCCGTCACCAGCAAGGCTCCCGGCAGCCACCAGTTGCTTCCGGGATGCAGGCGCGCGACCCCGATGGGCAGGGCGACGAAGGTCGCCAGGTGCGCGACGTGATCGGCCAGCAGGTCGAAGTCTCCGCCGTTGGGGGTGACGTGATGCTTGAGGCGGGCGATCTCCCCGTCGCAGCCGTCCAAGAGAGCGCACAGCCACAGCGTCAGCGCGCCGATGAATTGCCAGCGCGCGGACGGGGCGGCCAGCCAGACCGCGCCGAGAATTCCGGCGGCGAGGCCGACCGCGGTGACTTGATTGGGGGAGATGGGAAACGGCAGCATCAGCGTCGTCAGCGCCAGCGACAGGACGCGGTCGAAGCGCGCGATGTAGCCGTCGTTGTCCTTCGCCATCCGCGCGTACAGGATGCGGCGCGCGGGGGCCGCGTCGCGCGCGTCGATGAACGCGCCGTCGCGGACCTCGGCGGCCGGCGCGGCGAGCAGG
>CAIQSZ010000254.1 GCA_903874575.1 uncultured Elusimicrobia bacterium | reverse complement strand
TCGGGATCTTAGCGACCGAATCCTGGAGGTTGTCGCTGATCAGGCCGCCGATGACGACGGTCTCGCCGTCGCGCACGAGGAGCGAGGTCGATGCGCTGCGCGAGTCGGTCGCCGGCGCGCCCGTCTGAGTGTTCGCCGACGCGGTCACCGACGGCTGGCTGACGTTGGGATTGATCGCCAGCAGGATGCGCCCGTCGGCGTTGATGCTCGGCGTGACCGTGAGCTGGATGCCGGTCGTCACGAAGGAGACCGTCTGCGTCTGCACTCCCGTCGACGAAACGTTCGAAGTCACGTACGGGATCTGCGTGGTGACGTTGATGTTCGCCGGCTGGTTGTTGAGCGTGGCGATCTTGGGATCGGAGAGGACCTTCGCCTTGCCCTCCGAGGCCGCGGCGGTGATGGTCGCGTTGAGGATATAGTTATTCGTCACGCGCCCCAAAGTGAACGCCCCGAAGATCTTGTCGGCCGGCAGCCCGACGCCGGTGCCGCGACCGGAGGAGCCGACGCCGCCGCCGGGAGTGACGCTCGTCTGGATCGGATTGCCGTCCAGAGGAATGCCGTAAGTCGGTCCGACGAGGCCGGCGGCGGAACCCACCAAAGTGGTGCCCTGTTGGCCGGCGACGGCGCCGCGCTGAGCGCCGAACGCGTCCCACTGAATGCCGTAGTCAAGTTCGTTGTTGAGGTTGACTTCGACGAGCTTCGCCTCGATCAGGACTTGGCGCGGCCGCTGGTCGAGCTGAGCGATCAGATTCTCGGTGGCGAGCATGCCTTCAAGGGACTCGGTGACGATCAGCGAGTTCGTCGGAGCGTCGACGCTGGAAGCGCCGCTCCGGCCCTCGGCCTGGCGCACCTGATCGATCGTCGCCTTCACCATCGCCGCCTTGGCGTAGTTGAGCGGGATGACCTTGGTGACCGCCGTCGCCGCGGTACGCTGGGTGGTGAGCGCGGCGGGCGTGATCACGCGCATGACGTTGTCGCCGACCTGGTCGGTCGAAAGCTGCATCATCGAAAGCACCGTGCGGAAGGCCTCGTTGAACGGGACGTTGGTCAGGTGCAACGTCAGCATGCCGCTGACGTCCGGGCCGTAGATGATGTTGACCTTGGCTTTCGCGGCCAGGAGCTTGATCACGTCGCGGACGTCGGTGTTGTCGTAGTCGAGCGAGACCATGTCCTTTGGAAGGCGGCTCATGATGTCGCGGTAGATGCGTCCGCCGATCAGGTGTTCGGAATGCGCATCCTCGCCGAGGTCCCGCGGGATGTCGCCCTTGACCTTGGACAAATCTTCGGCCTCGGCGGCGGCGGCGAGTTCGGGTGAGATTTTATCGTGGAGGCCCGCGCGGCGGATGGCCGCGCCCGCGGAATTATTGCGGGCGATCTTCGCCGCCTTCGGGGCCGGCGCGGGGGCAACGGCGGGGACGGAAGCTGGAGCTGCGGGGGCCGCGGGAGGGGCCGGGACCGCCGCTTCAGGCGCGGACGCAACGGCGGCGACGGGCGCGTCCTCGGGCGCCTCGTCGGAGACATCCGCGCCCACAAGCTGGACCGACAGGCCCCCGGCGGCGGCGGAAATTTTGTAGACGGCCATCTTGACCAGATCGAGGACGACGCGCGTGACCATCCGCGGCTGCTTCCGGAACTGGCTGGTGCGCACGCCGGCGAGATACTTGCCTCGACCCTTCGTGTCGCGCACGGAGCAGGCGTGCTCGGTATCGAGCAGTTCCAACACGAGGCGCGGCGGCGTCTGGGTGACGAAACTGTTGTACTGGGGAGTGGCGCTGAGCTTAAGCACGACCTGGTCGTCCGAAACCTCGACGCCGGAGAAGGTCGCCGAAGCGACGGCGGGCGCATCCGCGGCGAAAGCGGCGGAGGCGCCCTCGGGGACGACGAGCGCCGCGGCCAGCATGGCCGCCAGCGTTTTCTTGACAGTGGTGTGCATGGTCATGAGCTTCTCCCGCTTCCCCGTTCTACGGCTTGGCCGGCTTGTCCTTGTCCGCATCCCCGGTCTCGCCGAGGGTGAAGACCTGGACGTCCTTATCCTCGGTGATCAGTTCCACGCGCCTCTGTTTGATATGGGTCCGGCCCCGGATGCCCGGAACGCGCCTGTTGCTCTCGTCGAAGAGGCTGCCGTCGCGAAGCACCAAAGTGAGTCCGTCATCGGCCTTAAACAAAGCGAAATCGCTCGACGAGTCCTTAAGGATGCCGCGCAACTGAAGAGAGTGGATGTCCACGACGAGCGGGACGGTCTTATCGCGCGCCCGCGCCGGCCCGCCCGCCGATGCCGCTTGAAAGGGGTCGCGGACGCGGTCGCCGGTGTACAACGAGGAGACCGTGACGGTGCTGACGCCGAGGACCCCCGCCGCCGCGGAGGCGATCTTCCCCGCGGGCGTGGGCTCCTGAGGCGACGGCACCGCCGCGGCGACGACGAGCGCGCACAGCAGAACGGCGAGCAGGTTCGGAGTCATCCTTTGTACTGGTATGTGAGGAGGGTGAACGTGACCGTCATCTCGCCGTCGCCGGCAGCGGCGGGATAGACGACGTCCTTAACGTTGAAGATGCGGGTCTCAAGAGAGATCGACGCGAAGAAACGGCCGATATTGTGATAGCTGCCTTTTACCGTCATCGGATACGCGAGTTCGATGAAATACTGCTGGCTTTTCATCGGGCCCGGCGAAAAACTCTGCACCACGACGCGGTTTTTCTCGGCCATGCGCGAGAGCGCGACCAGAATATCGGGCACGTCCTTTTCCTTGGGCAAGCGTTTCTCGGCCTCGACGGCCTGCTGGTTCAAGGTGGAGAGCTCGTCCTGCAGACGTTTGAGGCGGGACGCCTGGGCTTCGGCTTTCTGAATTTTCGTCTCGATTTGGGCGATTTGGTCGGACAAGTCTTTCTGTTTTTCGGAGATCGGCAGCCAGAAGAACTTGACGTACAGACCCGACCCGACGAGGAATAGGAAGGCCCCGCCGGCGAGGGTCTGTTGCTGTTTCTTCGTGAGCAGGATCGCCATGTCAGAGCTTGTTGGTGTACGTCGCCGAGATGGTGAAGTTGTACTGGCCTTTGCCCACGTTGGTCACGGAGCCCAGTTCCACGACGCTGAAATGGGGGTTCGACATCAAGGTCCGAACCCATGACGCGACGTCGTCGCTGCTGGCGGCCACGGCCGTAATCGCGAGCTTGACCGAGTTCGGGAGGGATCCCGTGGTGAGACCGGTGAGCCGGACCCCGCCCGGGACGGTCCGCGCGAGCTCCGACATGAAGATCGGGTAGAACGCGCGACCCTTGAGCAGATCCTCGATGACGCCGAGTCGGGAGCGCACGGCCGCCGCGGCCTTCTCAAGTTCCTCGACTTGGGCGACGATCGCGCTGAGCTTGCTGAGCTTCGACTGTTTGAAACTAAAGTCGTTCTGTAGAGAGTAGAGACTGAAATAATGAAGCAACGACGAAAGGACGACGCAAATGGCCAGGAAGCCGCCGATGACCGAGGCCTGCAGCATCAGTTGCCGCTGGCGGGCCTTCGCGAGAATCTCCAACGGGACCAGGTTGACCTTGATCATCGGTTATTCCCAGTCCCGGTTGCGGCGCAGGGCCAAGCCCACGGCCACGCCGAACGCCGGGCGCAATTCCTCGGGGACGGACTGCCCCCCTTGAACGAACGAAAATGGATCGAGGACGGACACCGGAACCTTGAGCTCTCCGGCGAGGTGCCTGTCGAGGTTCTTCGTGCGTGCCGTGCCGCCGGACAAGACGATCCGTCCGATCGAACGGTCGGGACCTTGAGACAGATAGAAATCGACGGAACGGTGGACCTCGCCGACGAGGTCTCGCGCGACCTGGCTGATCGCCTGCGAGACGCCGAGCGCCTCGCGGTTCCCTTCGGCCAGAGCCTTCTCCTTCTCGGCCGGATCGACGATGACGCCATGCAGCTTCTTAAGCTCCTCGGCCCTGGCAGGCTCGCATTGGAAGGCCTTCGCGACGGTCTTCGACACCGTATGACCCGAGATGAACACGTCGCGCACGACGCGCGTCACGCCGCTTTCGACGATCGAAAGGTTCGAGACCATGTGCCCGATGTTAAGATAAAGGACGGCAGCGGGACCGTCCTTGGGATCCCTGAGCTTCTCGTGGACATTTTCAAGGGCGAAGCTGTCGACGTCGATAATCGCGGGCTGGAACCCCGCGCCCTGCAATATCTCGAGACGCAGGGAGACCAGGTCCTTTTTGGCCGCGACGAGAACGGTCTCCATCTTCTTTTGGCCTTCCTCGACGATCTCGGCCAGGATGTGGAATCCGAGCTGAACCTCATTGATGTCGAAAGGGATGAAGGGCTCGGCCTCGGTCGTAAGAGTGGACTGGAGTTCGGTCTTGGTCAGACGCGGGAACTTCACATAGCGCACGATGACGGAATTGCCGGACAGCGATGTGGCGGCCTCGCGGACCTTGATCCCTTTCTCGACCAGGAAAGCGCGCAGGGCATTGACGACGGCGAGCCTCCGTTCATCGGGCGACGCATCGGCTTTCGCTCCGACGGGCAGATGGCCCCAAGCTTTCAACAGAAGAGCCGGGCCTTCCTGCTTGAGCAGGACGACCTTAACCGAATAACTGCCGATGTCGACGGCGACGACGTCCCTTGGACCGAGAAATATTTCCCCGATGCCTTTAAGAGCCCCGACGCGCGCCTTCAGTTCTTCTGTTTTGATCCGCATCCGTTATTCAGCCATTAAAAAAGCGCCGCCACCCCATCGGAACCCCCGACGGGACGGACTCGGCGCACTTTGCAATGTCGGTATGGTTATACAGGTTTCCTATATAGCTGTCAAGGCCCGCCAGGAAAGAGCATCGGAATACACAATCCATATTGGTACATAGCAGGTCGCCGAGGATCTGTCAACACGCATTTTCCGCCTCTCCGCCCCACCCATCCGTCTCAGACGGAGGATTTGATATACTCCGAGGATGAGATCCGTTCTTTTCGACTACGGCGGGACTCTCGATTCCGACGGAGCCACCTGGATCGAGCGTTTTTACCCTCTCTATGAGGAATTCGGGGTCGCCGTGTCCCGAGAACGCTTTGACCGCGCATTCTACGACTCCGACGATGGGCTCCCTAGGCGCTATGCCCTGGATGGGCTCGACCTGGAACAGACCCTGCGCCTTCAGGTGGGCGGAGTATTGGCCGAGATCGCCCCGCATCAAGTCGGCCTGACGGACAAGATCGCGGCGCGCTTCGCCGAGGACAGCCGCGTTCAATTCCGCCGTTTGAAGCCCGTCCTAGAGCGCCTTTCGGAACGTTACCGCCTCGGGGTCGTTTCAAATTTCTACGGAAATCTCGACGGGATTCTACGGGCCGAGGGACTACGCCCGTTGTTCACGGTCGTCGCGGATTCGGGAGTGCTGGGCGTCGAGAAACCGGCCCCTGAGATATTTTTGCACGCCGCGCGCGCGTTGGACAGCGAGCCCCAGGACTGCGTGATGGTCGGCGACTCCGTGCCCCGGGACATGAAGGGGGCCTCGGCGGCCGGAATGAGGAAGGCCCTCGTCTGCGCCAAGACGGCCCCGCCGGACGCGGGCCAAGACTGGACGGTGCGGTCCGTCGCGGAGTTGGAGAGCGCGTTCGGATGAGTTTCTCCGCCGGAATCATCGCCGCCGGCGAAGGTTCACGCCTGGCCGTCGGCCGTCCGGAAACGGTCAAGCCCTTGATCCTCGTCGCCGGACGCCCGCTCTCGCACTGGATCGTCGGCTCTCTGCGCGACGCCGGCGCCGCGGACCTGACGATTTTGACGAACAGCCGCGGGACCGCCATCGCCCCAAGCCTTACCGCGGCCTTTCCCGGCCTCCATTTTGATTTTCTGAGCGCTGACACGGCCTCGTCCTACGAAAGTTTCCGGCTCGTCTCGCATCGATTATCGATGCGCGCGGACGCGTTCATGATCAGCACCGTCGACGCCATCGTTCAAGCTCAAGATCTTAAAAAGTTTTGGG
This sequence comes from uncultured Elusimicrobia bacterium, assembly GCA_903874575.1. Lineage (GTDB taxonomy): Bacteria > Elusimicrobiota > Elusimicrobia > UBA1565 > UBA9628 > GWA2-66-18. The sequence continues at coordinate 2,668 of CAIQSZ010000254.1, read as the reverse complement.
ACGGATGCCGCGGCTCCCGCGCCGACGCCGGCCTGGCGCTGACCGCGCACGTCGACGACGAGAAGCCTCTGTGGGCCGACGCCGACGAGACCGGCCGGGTGACCGCCGTCGGCGAGGACGCGCGCCTGCGGCGCTTCGTGACCTGCGGCCTCTACTACATGACGAAAACCGCGGCGCGGGAGTTGCCGGAGCCGACCTGTCACCCGCGCCTGCGCGACTTCTGGCGGTCCTTGGTGAGGTCGGGAGCGCGAGTGTCCGGGGTCGTACTTTCAAAGACTTTTGACGTGGATCGGCCGGAAGACGTCGCGGCGGCCGAAGCCCACCTGGCGACGGAGGCGGAGCGATGAGAGCCTTGGGCATTTTTCGCGAGATACAGAACTCGCCGAACCGGGAGTCCGACGACGCCCTGATTCTCAAGGCGGTCATGGACCAACTGTCGATCCTGAAGACGGACTGCGTTCTGATGACGCCCGAGGAGTTCGACCAAGCCGACGCCGTAGACTTCGATCTGATCGTGCCGATGTGCGAGACCTACCCGCGCCTGATGCGCCTCAAGGCGTTGGAAGCCGTCGCCGGCGCGGTATTCGTCAATCCCGCCGACTCCGTCCTCGGCTGCTACCGCGCGCGCATGCTGGAGTCGTTCGCGAAAACCCGGGGACTCTCGTATCCCCCAACCGAGGTCCGCCGCACTTGCGCGCGGGCCAACGAAAAGGCGCCGTCTTTCGAAGCCGCCGCCGGCTACTGGATCAAGCGCGGAGACGTGCACAATACCTGCACCCACGACGTGGTCTTCGCGCGCGATTGGAAGGAAGCCGACGCCGTCCGGCGCGAGTTCGAAAGCCGCGAGATCAAGGACATGGCCGTCCAGCGTCACACCGACGGAGACCTCATCAAGTTCTACGGGGTCGGCCCCGGCCAATGGTTCACTTGGTTCTACCACGACCCCTCGACGGCCCGCCGTTTGCCCTTTGAGATCGAGGACCTGGCCGCGCAGGCCGAACTGGCCGCGCGGGCCGTCTCCGTGGAGGTCTTCGGCGGAGACGCGATCGTCGCTCCGGACGGCGGGATATTCGTCATCGACATCAACTCCTGGCCCAGCTTCGCGCGCGTCCGCGCCGAGGCCTCGGTCCAAATCGCCCGCCGGTTGCGCTTACGCTTGCGTCAGGCCGCGGCAAGGAAGGCTCAATCATGACTCCTACGGAACTCGCCTCAATCCCCTACGCCGCGGGCCCCAAATCGAAGGCTTTCTTCGACGAGGAGCAACGCTACATCGCGCCCGGCCTCCAAACCATCGCGTTGTACGCTCAACTCGCCGTCGACGGCGGCTCGGGGGCGACGTTGCGCGACGTCGACGGCAAGACCTACCTTGATCTCGTCGCCGGGATCGGAGTGGCCTCGCTGGGCTACGGCCATCCGGATTGGGCCAGGGCCGTCGGCGAACAGGCCGCCAAAACCGCGGTCGGTTCGTTCACCTCGGCGCACCGTCTGAATTTTCTAAAGACGCTGGCGACCGTGACGCCCAAAGGCCTCACGCGCTGCCAACTTTACAGTTCCGGCGCCGAGGCCGTCGAAGCCGCGCTGCGCCTAGCCAAATCCAAGACCGGGAAATTCGAAGTGCTGGGTTTTTGGGGCGGATTCCACGGCAAGACCATGGGCGTCATGGGGCTGCTCAACGACGGCTTCAAGAATTCCTACGGCGCGATGGCGCCGGGCCTGCACCTATCGCCATACCCCGACTCGCGCAAGTGCCCGCTCGGGGCGGCGGGCCCGCACGACTGCGGCGCGCACTGCCTGGACTTCCTGCGCGAGAAAATCAAGCGCGAAACCACCGGCGACGTCGCCGCGATCATCTTGGAGCCCATCCAGGGCACCAACGGGAACGTGATCCCTCCGGCCGGCTTTTTCAAGGGCGTGCGCGAGTTGGCGCGCGAGTTGGACGCCGTTTTCATCTCGGATGAGATGATCACCGGCTTCGGCCGCACCGGCAAGATGTTCGGTTGCGATCACGAAGGGGTGGTCCCCGACATGATGACCATCGGCAAGGGCTTCGGAGGAGGCTTCCCCGTGTCCGGCGTGGTGACCTCCGATGAGACGTCCGCGGCCAAGCCGTGGTCGAACCCGTCGGGCTCCTCATCCAGCTACGGAGGCAACCCGCTGGCGTCCGCGGCCTGCGATGCGACCCTTCAGGCGATCTTGCGCGATAAATTGGTCGAGAACTCCGCGAAGGTAGGCGCCGCGATGCTCGAGAAGCTCGCGCGGATGAAAGTTTCCCAGCCGTTGATCGGGGCGGTGCGCGGCCGCGGACTGATGATCGGCGTGGATCTGGCTGACCCGAAGAACGGCCGGCCGCTCGATAAGACGTACTGCCGTGAAATCTTTGAGGAAGGACTCAGGCGCGGAGTGCTCACGATGGCGTACAATCCGTCGTTGCGCATCAACCCGCCGTTGGTGATCTCCGAGTCCGACGCGCTGCGAGGCCTGGACCTGCTGGGAGAGTCGCTGGACGTCGTGCGCCGGAGACACGGGCTTTGAGCGAAATTCGCCGCGTCGGGCTGATCGGCTTCGGCGCCGTCGCCGAGGGCGCGCACGCCCCGTGCCTGCGCGAGAAAGGCGTCGCCGTCGCGGCCGTCGCGGAGGTCTCGGCGGATCGACGAGAGGCCGCCCGGAG
>CAIQSZ010000253.1 GCA_903874575.1 uncultured Elusimicrobia bacterium | reverse complement strand
CTCCAAGGTGGTGGCGCGAGTAGGCGCCCAGCGCTTCTTTCGCATGGCGCGCGCGCTCGGATTCGGAACGAAGACCGGCGTCATCCTCCCCGGCGAGACCTCCGGGGAGCTTAAGCCCCTCGCCGAACTGACCAAGGTCGGCCTGGCGTCCTCGTCCTACGGCTACAACCTGCAGGTCAGCGCGCTCCAAGCCCTGGGCGCCTACTCCTCGATCGCCAACGGGGGAACCTTATGGGAACCGAAGCTGGTCCTGGACGGCCGGGCGCCCGCGAAGGTCCGCCGCGTGGCCTGCGAGCGCGCCGTGCGCCAGCTGGCGGATATGTTGGAGGGAGTCGTCGATCGCGGCACCGGCGTCACCGCCCGAATCCCCGGCTACCGCGTCGCGGGCAAGACCGGCACCGCCCACAAGGTAGACCCGCTCACGCGCAAGTATTCGCCGACCTCCTACACCGCGTCGTTCGTCGGCTTCCTCCCCATGAGCGGGCCGCGCTGGACCATCCTGGTCATCCTTAACGATCCGAAAGGAGCCTATTACGGCGGTCTCACCGCGGCGCCCATCTTCGCAAGCATCGGCAAGCGCCTCCTCGTCCTGGGCGGCGTCGCGCCCGACCGTCCCGCCGATCCGATCTTGGCGGCGGCGCGCCGCTGAGATGATCCTCTCGGAACTTCTTCGCGCGTACCCGCCGCGGCGCACGGCCGGGCCCGTCGACCCGATCGTGGCCGGCCTGCGGCACGACTCCCGGGAGGTCGCCGCCGGAGACCTGTTCTTCGCCTTGCCGGGGTGCAAGACCGACGGCAACCGACACGCGCGCGAGGCCTTGACCCGCGGCGCGATCGCCGTCGTCAGCGAATTGGGACCGCCGACGCCGCCCGCGTCCTTGCCCGGCGCCTGGATTCAAGTCGACGACGCCGCCCAAGCCATGGCGCGCTACGCCGACGCGTTCTTCGCGCACCCTTCGGGAGCGCTGACCGTGGTGGGGGTGACCGGGACCAACGGCAAGACCACGACGACCTATCTGCTCGAGTCGGCCGTGGCCGCGCTGGGAGGACGCCCCGCCGTGGCCGGCACCATCGAGTGCCGCATGGGCAAGGATTGGAGCGCGAAGGCCGTCAACACCACGCCCATCTCGCTGGAACTGACCCGTCTGCTGGCGCGCTTTCGGGACGGAGGAGCCTCCCACGCCTTGCTGGAAGTCTCCTCGCACGGGCTGGCGCTCAAGCGCGTGGAGACCGTGGACTTCGACGCCGCCGTCTTCTTGAATTTGACGCGCGACCATCTTGATTTTCACAAGACCGAGGACGCTTATTTAGACGCGAAAGCCCATCTGTTCGACCTGCTGGCGCGCGCCGACAACCGCAAGTCGCCTAAAGTCGCCGCGCTGAACTATGACGACCCGCGGGCGCATCGCCTGACCAAGCGCGCCGTCGGCTGCCAGGTCGTGGCCTTCGGTCTGACCGAAGCCGCGGCGGATCTACGCGGCACCGTCATCCACGCCGATCTGGGCGGCTCGCGCTTCGCGCTGGACTGGCGGGGCCGCCGGCTCGAAGGATCCATTCGTCTTCCTGGTCCGCACAACGTGTCGAACGCGCTCGCCGCGGCGGCCGCTCTGTTCGGACTGGGCGAATCCCCGGACAAGGTTTTGGCGGGTCTGGCCGCTCTACCCGCCGTGCCCGGCCGGTTGGAGCGCATCGATGAGGGCCAGGACTTCCACGTCTTCGTTGATTTCGCGCATACCGACAGCGCGCTGGAAGCCGTTCTGCTTCTGCTCAAGACCTTGCCCCACCGCCGGTTGATCACCGTGTTCGGCTGCGGCGGCGACCGCGACAAGACCAAGCGCGGTCCCATGGGCGTGGCGGCCTGCCGCAACGGCGACATGGCCGTACTCACCAGCGACAACCCGCGCTCCGAGGAGCCGCTGGCCATCCTGGCCGACGTGGAGGCGGGCATTCGCGCCCAAGGCCTCCAAAATTATAGACTGATCGCCGACCGAGGGGAAGCCATCCGTGCCGCGATCGCGCTAGCCCGCGCCGGCGACGTCGTTCTCATCGCCGGGAAGGGACATGAGGATCATCAGATCCTTCGCGACCGCACAGTGCCATTCGACGACCGGGAAACGGCTCGGGCCGCCCTGAGAGACTTGCTATGAAGCTTGATCTGACCTGGAGTGAGCTTGCGCGCGCGGCGGGCGGAAGCCTGACGCGAGGCGACGGCGCCGAACGCGTGGACTCCATCTCGACGGATACTCGCGCGCTCAGGCAAGGAGAGTGCTTCTGGGCGCTCAAGGGCGAACGCTTCGACGGGCACGACATGCTCGACGGCGCCCTGGCGCTCAGCGCCTCCGGCTGGGTCGTCGCCCGCGACCGCCTTGCCGCCAAGGAGGCAAAACCCGCCCACCTGGTCGTGGTTCCCGATACGCTGAAGGCCCTCCAGGCCCTGGCTCACCACCACCGCAAGCGCGTCGATATCCCGGTCGTCGGCATCGTGGGCTCCAACGGCAAGACGACGACCAAGGAGATGCTCAAATCCATCCTTGGTCTGGTCGGCCCGACCTGCGCAAGCCCCGGGAACTGGAACAACGCGGTGGGACTGCCGCTGTCGTTGCTGAGCCTGCTTCCCGAGCACCGTTACGGCGTCTTCGAACTGGCCGCCTGCCGCAAGGGGGAGATCGCCGAGCTGGCGCGCATCGCCGCTCCGACGGTGGGCGTGCTGACCAACATCGGACCCGATCATCTGGAGACCTTCGGCACCGTCGAGAACACCTTCCACACGAACTCCGAAATCGTGGAGTTCCTGCCCGAGGAGGGCGTCGCCGCCGTCAACGCCGACGACCCGTGGCTGTCCGCGTTGGAACAACGGCTGGGCTCGCGCGCCGTGACCTACGGGGCCGGCCCGCGCTGCCGCGTGCGCCTGGACGGATCCGACGCGCTTATCGTCGACCGCCACCGAATAGAAGTCAGGCTCAAGAGCTACGGCGCCTACAGCCGTTATAACGCGGCGGCGGCGGCCGCCGCCGCGTGGGCAATGGGCATCGACGCCGACACCATTCGCCGCGGCTTGGAGGCGCACCGCCCCGGCATGTTGCGCCAGGAACCTCTCGCGCACGCCAGCGGCGCCGCTCTGGTTCTGGACGCCTACAACGCCAATCCCGCGTCCATGAGAGCCTCCATCGAGGCCTTTCTGGAAGAGTTCAAGCCGCGCCGGAGGACTTTGGTCCTGGGCGACATGAAGGAGCTCGGCCCCGATTCCGCCCGCTTCCATCGCGAGCTGGGCGAATGGTTGTCCACGCTCGAACTGGAGTCGGTCTACCTGGTCGGGCCCGAGATGACGCCCGCCGCCGACGCGCTGAAGACGTTGAAACCGAAGTTCCCGTTCCGGCACTCCGCGGCAAACGCGGATCCGTTCGTTTCGGCGCTTAAGGGGAAACTCTCCGCGCGCGACGCGGTGCTGTTCAAGGCATCCCGGGCGATGAAGCTCGAGGAGTTGGCCAAGGCCCTCTAATGTTCTTTTATCTCCATCAGCTGCACGATTTTTTCCGGCCCTTCAACGTCTTCCAGTACATCACCTTCCGCGCCGGGGGGGCGGCCGTCACCTCCCTGCTTATATGCCTCCTGCTTGGGCCGGGCCTCATCGCGCTCCTGCGCGCCAAGAAAGTCGGCCAGGTCCAGCGCGCCGACGGCCCTCAGTCCCACCTCTCCAAGCACGGCACTCCCACCATGGGCGGCGCGCTCATCTTCCTGTCCGTCATCATCTCCACTTTGCTCTGGATGCGCATGGACAACCGCTTCACCTGGCTCCTCCTGGCGGTGACCCTATGCCTGACCTCGGTCGGCTTTTGGGACGACTACCTGAAGCTGGTCAAGAAGAACTCAAAAGGCGCGCCCTCGCGCGTGAAGTTCATGGTGCAGGCCCTCGTCGGTCTCTGCGTGGTCGGATATCTGGCGGTCCGGCCGCCGAACGGTTCCTTCGGCACCATCCTGAATATCCCGTACGGCAAGGAGTTGTTCATCGAGGCGGGCGCCGCGTACTACATCCTGGCCGTCATCATGATGGTCGGTTCGTCGAACGCGGTGAATCTGACCGACGGACTGGACGGCTTGGCCGCGGGCTCGGTCATCTTCTGCGCGCTCGCCTACGCGGTGTTCGCCTACGTGGCCGGCAACGTGAAGTTCGCCTACTATCTGCGCGTCATCCATGTCGAGGGCGCGGGCGAGATATCCGTTTACCTGGCGGCTCTCATCGGCTCGCTCCTTGGATTCCTATGGTTCAACGCCTATCCCGCCGAGATATTCATGGGCGACACCGGCTCCTTGTTCCTGGGCGGCGTCATCGCCGCGGTGGCGATGTGCGTCAAGCAGGAGTTGATCCTGCCCATCGTGGGCGGCGTGTTCGTCGTGGAAACGCTCTCCGTCATCCTGCAAATGGCCTCGTTTAAGTTGCGCGGCGGCAAACGCGTGCTGCGCATGGCGCCGCTCCATCATCATTTCGAGTTGGGAGGCATAGCGGAGTCGAAGGTCACGGTCCGCTTCTGGATCGCGTCCATCGTGCTCATGCTGACGGCGCTGGCCGCCCTCAAGATCCGCTGACGGACACATGAACAGTCCCCGCTTCGATCCGCGTTCGTTCCGCAAGAAGTATGCCGGCGTGCTCGGCATGGGCAAGTCGGGCCGGGCGGCCGCCAAACTGCTCGCCAAGAACGGATTCCGCGTGCTGGGCAGCGACGCGCGCCCGCGCTCCGAAGTGAAGACGGCGTCCAAGGGCCTGCCGGAGAAGGTGAAGCTGGAGGGCGGGGGACACTCGGACCGGTTGCTGGAGTGCGCGTTCGTCGTGAAGAGCCCGGGGCTGAAGCCCGACCTTCCTATCTTCGGGAAGCTCGCCGCGAAAGGGATCGCGGTCTACAGCGAATTGGAAGTGGCGCTGGCGTTTTCCAAGGCGAAGGAAATCGTGGCCGTCACCGGCACCAACGGCAAATCGACCACGACCCAGCTGACCTACGAGATTTTTAAAATCGGGCTCCCGCGCGGCCGCAAGGCCGTTCTGGGAGGAAACATCGGAGTGCCCGTCTCGGCGACCGCCCCCGCCGCGAAAGCGGCGGACGCCCTCATCATCGAAGCGTCCAGCTACCAGCTGGAAGATTGCGCGCATTTCGAGCCGCGCGCCGCGGCCGTCCTAAATATCACCGCCGACCATCTCGACCACCACGGCTCCATGGCAACCTACGTCGCCGCGAAGGCGAAGATCTTCCGCGCGCAGGACGCGGATGACGTCTGCGTATTCAACGCCGATGATCCTCTGGTCTTCAAGCTTTCGCGCGAATGTCCATCACAGCGCCTTTATTTTGGGACCAAGGGCCCCCACGTGCACGCATGGGCGGAGAATGGCCGGCTGATGTTCAAGTTGCCGCGGTGGAAGAAGCCGGTCGCGTTGCTCCCGCCCCGACTGCCCGGACGACATAACCTCGAGAACGCGCTGGCCTCCGGGCTGCTGGCGTTGGCGCGCGGCATCAAAAGCACCGCCGTCCAGAAGGCGTTTAAGCGATTCCGCGGCGTCGAACACCGCATCGAGGAGTGCGGCTCGGCGCGCGGCGTGCGCTGCGTCAACGACTCCAAGGCGACCAACGTGGACTCCACCTTGGTCGCGCTCAGGGCGTTCGAACCCGTCGGCAAGCGCATACTGCTGATCCTGGGGGGCCTGCACAAGGGTTCGCCCTACACGGTCCTGCGGCCGTGCCTGGACAGGACCGTGAAGGGCGTTCTCACCATAGGCGCGGCGGCGCGCCGCATCGAGGAGGACCTCTCCGGCGCGGTCCCGATCTTTCCGTGCGGCGACCTCTCCACCGCGGTGGACACCGCCCTGCGCATCGCCGAAAAAGGAGATATTCTCCTGTTGTCTCCCGCCTGCGCCTCCTTCGACCAGTTCAAGGACTTCGAGGACCGCGGCCGCCGGTTCAAGGCGCTGATCAAGGCCGCGGCCAAGGCCAGATGAAGCCGTCCGCGCGCCGTCGCGCGCCCTTCGACTTCATTCTGCTGGCCGCGGCGCTGACGCTGACTGTGATGGGCGTCGTCATGGTTTATTCGGCCAGCGTCATCTCGGCCGAGCAGACCATGGGCAAGCCGCTGTATTTCTTCGAGCGCCAGTTGGTCTGGGCGGTCGTGGCGCTGACCGCGATGGCCTGGTTCTCCCGGCTGGACTACAACCGCCTGCGCGCGTGGCTGGCGCCCGTCTACGGCGTGACCGCCCTGCTCCTGCTGGCCGCTCTGTTCTTCAGGCCCATCGCGGGCGCGCGGCGCTGGATCCACCTGGGACCCATCGGAATCCAGCCCGCGGAATTCGCCAAGCTCACCTCCGTGCTGTTCCTGGCGTCCTACCTGGACCGCAAGCACAGCAAGTTGGGGGCGCCCCTCCACGGCCTCGTCCTTCCCCTGGGAGTCGTCGGCGTCCTGCTGGTACTGATCGGCAAGGAACCGGATCTGGGCACGCCGAGCCTGATGTTCGCGGTCGCGGTGCTGGTCTTGTTCGTGGCGGGCGCGCGCGTGCGCTGGATCATCGCCGCTCTGCTGTCCGCCGTTCCGGTCGTCATCGAAGAGCTATGGCGCAAGCCGTACCGCCGCGCGCGCCTGATGACTTTTCTGACGCCGTTCGAGAACATCAAGGGCACCGGTTATCAGTTGGCGCAGGCCATTCTAGCGGTGGGCTCCGGAGGCTGGTTCGGCAAGGGCTTCGGCGCGTCCCAGCTCAAGCTCATGTACCTGCCCAAGCCCTACACCGACTTCATCTTTCCGGTCATCTGCGAGGAGTTGGGACTCATCGGCGCGGTGGCCGTGCTGGCGTTGTTCGCCGTCATCCTGGCGCGCGGCGCGCGCATCGCCCGTCAAGCCCCGAATCTGTTCGGGACCCTGTTGGCCTGCGGCATCACCTTCACCATCACCATTCAGGCGTTCTTCAACATCGCGATGGCCATCGGCCTCCTGCCGACGAAAGGCATTCCTCTGCCGTTCCTGTCTTTCGGCGGCTCGTCCCTGCTCTCCACTTTGATCGGCGTCGGCATACTGCTCAATATCTCGCGCCAGGCCAAGAAGGCCATCACATGAAGCGCGTCGTCATCGCCGCGGGCGGAACCGGCGGGCACTTCTATCCGGGACTGGTGACCGCGCAAGCGCTGAAGGCGCGCGGCTGGGAGCCTCTGATGGTCGTGCGCGAGAACGACCCCGCCCGGGCGACGCTGGAACGAGAGGGCATCGCGGCCCTGCCCGTGGACCTGAGAGGCCTGCCGCGGCGGCCCGGCGCCGAGTTGTTCTCGTTCGCCGCGCGTCTGGTCGCCTGCCTGGGAACGCTCTCCCGCGCGCTGAAGGCCTTCAATCCCGATCTGGCCGTCGGAATGGGGGGATACCTCACCTTCCCCCTCATCTGGGCGGCGCGGCGTCGCGGCGTGCCCCGCGCTATCCACGAGTCCAATGCCGTCCTGGGCCTGGCCAACGCCGTCTCCCTGCACCTGGGCGCCGCGATGTTCTGGGGCCTGCCGCCGGCCGACGCGTCGGCCCCCGGCGTCGTCGTCGGCACGCCGATCCGCTCCGCGTTATGGGCGCGGCGCCCGGCCGGCGAGGCCCGGCTCGCGCTCGGTCTGGACCCGTTGCGCCCGACCGTGCTGGTCTTCGGAGGCAGTCAGGGCGCGGCCAGGATCAACGCAGCGCTGCCCGAAGCCTTGAAGGCCGTGCCCGGGACGCAGATCCTGCACCTAGCGGGCCTGGGCAAGGCCGCCGCCGCCGCCGCCGCATACCGCGCGGCCGGCGTCGCCGCCGAAGTGCGCGAGTATCTGGAAGACATGTCCGCGGCGTACGGCGCCGCCGATGTGGTGGTCTGCCGCTCCGGCGCGAGCACGCTGGCGGAACTGGCCGCCCAGCGGGTTCCCGCGATACTGGTCCCATACCCTCACGCCGCCGCCGACCATCAAGACGCCAACGCCCGCGTGCTGGAGCGCGCGGGAACCGCCCTGCGCCTGCCGGAAGCGGAGTTGCGCGCCCGGCTCGCTCCCGCGCTGGCAGAGTTACTCGCCGGCGAATCCGGCCGCGCCCGGCGCGAAACGATGGCGTCGCGCTACGCGACGCTCGGACTGCCGGCGGCGGACGCGACGGTGACCGGCTTCGTCACGGCGCTCGAAAGGATGAGTCCTTGATGAAGCGCCCCGAGATCCTGATCTGCAACGACGACGGCATCCACGGACCGGGCCTGCCCGCTTTGATCTCCGCGATGCGTCGCGTCGGCCGCGTGACCGTGTCGGTCCCGGAGCACGAACGCTCCGCCGACAGCCACTCTCTGACCCTCCACAAGCCCATCCGCGTACGCAAGGTCTCCGACGGCGTCTACACGCTCAACGGCAGTCCCGCGGACTGCGCGCGCTTCGGCGTCCTCGAGATACTCAAGACGAAGGTCGATCTCGTCGTTTCCGGCGTCAACCGCGGCTACAACCTGGGCGAGGACGTGATTTATTCCGGGACGGTCGCGGCCGCCATGGAAGCGACCTTGCTCAAAATCCCCGCGATCGCCCTATCGCAGGACGCGGGAAGCGACGACTACGGGCCCGCCGCCGCCTTCGCCCAACGACTGGCGCGCCGGGTCCTGCGCCGCGGACTCCCGCTGGGCGTGTGCCTCAACGTTAATTTTCCGGTTCCGCCCAAGGGAGGCTTCAAGGACGCGACGCCCGCCAGGCTGGGACGGCGCATTTACGGCACGGGCATCACCCGTCGTTCCGACCCGCGCGGGCTGGAGTACTTTTGGCTGGCGGGCCGCCAAGTGACCGGCGTGGACGAGCCGGGCACCGACGTGGCCGCGGTCTCTCGCGGCCGGGTCTCGGTGACGCCGCTGAAGATCGACAACACCGACGAGGCCTTCCTTCAGTCGCTGTCCTCATGGAAGTTCTAGCCGCCTTGCTGGCCGTCTCGTCCCTGGCCGCCATGCCGCCTCCCGTCGTTTCCACCGCGCCTGAGACGGAGGTCCTGATGGCGGCCGTCGGCGACATCCGTCTCGACGGCCCCGTCGCCGACGTGGCGCGCGGGACCGGCCCCGGGGGCCCGACCTCGGCGATCCGCGACATACTGGAGGGGGACATCGTCTTCGGAAACCTGGAGACGCCGCTCACCGCGCGAGGGATCAAAACCGCGAAGACCTGGAACTTCCGCGCCAAGCCCGCGCTACTCAAGATCGTCAAGGCCGCCGGCTTCACCGTACTCAATATCGCCAACAACCACGTCTGGGACTACGGACGGGAAGGCTTCGAGGACACCCTGAAGGCCCTGAGCAGGAACGGACTGGACTTCGTCGGCGGCGGGCGCGACCGAGCCGCGGCCGAGAAGGCGCGCCTGTTCGAGTTCGAGGGCCTCACCGTGGGCCTGGTGGGCCTGACCAGCACGCACCCGCAGGCCGCCTGGGCGCGCAGGAACGCGCCCGGCGTGGCTTACAGCGACTTCGACCGCATCGCCGAAATCATTCACCGCGCGAAAAAGCAGTGCGACGTGCTGGTGGTCAGCTTCCACGGCGGGACCGAACTGGCCGAGGATCCCAACGAGATCCAGAAAGCGGTCGCGCGCGCGTCCATCGACGCGGGGGCCGACCTGTTCCTGGGCCACCACCCGCACGTGCTCCAACCCGTCGAGTTGTACAAGGGCAAGCCCATCGTGTACAGCCTGGGCAACTTCCTGTTCGTATCGCCGACGCCGACGACGCGCGCGACCGTGGTGGCGCGGGTGAGTCTGGCCAAGAACGGCGTGCGCGGCATCGACTTCATCCCGCTCGACACGAACTACGGCCGGCCCAAGCCCGCCGGGCCCGACTTGGCCGCGGCCGCGAGAGCCTCCTTGAACCGTCTGGGCGCGCTGGACGCCCGTCCGGAACTTCTGAGGTTCCCGGAGATTGCGCCCGCGGGCGACGGAAAGCTACGATAGACAGTCGAATCTTCCCTTCTTCATGGAATATCCCATGCGCACGCATTCCGCCGGACAATTAGACGCCGCGTCCGTCGACGCGACGGTGAGGGTGGCCGGATGGGTCCATTCCCGCCGCGACCACGGCGGCCTGTATTTCTTCGACCTGCGCGACCGCTCGGGCTTGATCCAAATCGTGGTGCATCCCGAGAACGCGGCGGCCTTCCTGGCGGCTGGAAAGCTGGGTTCGGAATGGGTCGTCTCGGTCAAAGGCAAGGTCGGCCGGCGCCCCAAGGGCACCGAGAACCCGAAGATACCCACCGGCGAAGTGGAGATCGCCGTCGATGAACTGACGGTGCTGAACACCTGCAAGTCGCTCCCTTTCGAGCTCGACGAGCGCTCGACGGTCGGGGAGGAGACGCGCCTGAAGTATCGCTTCCTCGACCTGCGCCGCCGCCGGATGTTGCGAAACCTGAGCTTGCGCCACACCGTGGCCATGGCCGCGCGCAACGCTCTCGCCTCCGAGGGCTTTCTGGAAGTCGAAACGCCCATTCTGACCAAGGCCACGCCCGAGGGCGCGCGCGACTTCCTGGTCCCGTCGCGCCTTAATCCCGGCGCCTTCTACGCCCTGCCCCAGTCGCCCCAAATCTTCAAGCAGATCCTGATGGCCTCCGGCGTCGAAAAATATATGCAGTTGGCTCGGGCGTTCCGCGACGAGGACCTGCGCGCCGACCGCCAGCCGGAGCACACGCAGATCGACGTCGAGATGAGCTTCGTCGGCGAGGCGGAAGTCCACGCGACCGCCGAACGCATGATGAAGGCCGTGTTCAAGGCCGCGCTGGACGTGGAACTGCCGACGCCGTTCCCGCGCCTGGACTACTCCGACGCGCTGCGTCGGTTCGGATCCGACAAGCCCGACCAGCGCTACGGCTACGAGATCACGGACCTATCGGCCGACTTCAAGGACTCCGCCTTCAAGGTGTTCAGCGGCGCGGTGGCGGCCGGAGGCGTGGTCCGAGCGATCACCTCGCCCGTCGAATACAGCCGCTCCGAAATCGATAAGCTGACCGATCTAGCCAAGGCCGGCGGCGCGAAGGGCCTGGCCTACATCAAGTGGACCGCGGCCGGCGCCGAAGGCCCCATCACCAAGCCGCTCACGCCCGCCGAGCTGGAGACCATCAAGACCAAGACCGGCGCGCAACCGGGATCGACAACCTTCTTCGCCGCCGACAAGGAAGCGACCGCCTCCGGCGTGCTGGGCTCCCTGCGCAAGGAGATCATCGCCAAGGTCAAGCCCGCCCCTTCGGCGGATTGGCATTTCTCTTGGGTCACGCGCTTTCCCCTGCTGGAGTGGGAACCGGAGGAAAAACGCTGGACCTTCGCGCACAACCCGTTCACGCGTCCGCTGGACGCAGACGTCCCCAAACTGGACACCGACCCGGGCGCGGTGCTCAGTCATCAGTACGACCTCGTCCTCAACGGCGTGGAGCTGGCGTCGGGCTCCATCCGCAACCACCGGGGCGAGCTCCAGCGCAAGATTCTGGGCCTGATGGGCTTCGACGCGGCCGAACAGGAACGCCAGTTCGGACTCCTGCTCTCGGCGCTGGACTTCGGCGCGCCGCCGCACGGCGGCTTCGGCATGGGGCTGGACCGCCTCTGCGCGCTCCTGTGCGGAGAGGACTCCATCCGCGAGGTCATCGCCTTCCCGAAAACCCAGCGCGGCACCGACCCGCTGTCGGACGCCCCCGGTCCGGTGAAGGACAAGCAGCTCAAGGACCTGCATATCAAGCTGGACCTGCCGCCCGCCTGAGCGCCCGCGTCAGAACTTGATGAGGAGGTCCGTCTGCAGGCGGTTGACCGCCTTGTCGCCCGGCGCGAACCGGCGATCAATCGTATCGGTGAAGTAGGCCTTGATCCTGGCCTGCATCCAGGCGCGCGGCGCGTAGGCGATCCAGACGATGTGCCCGACCCGATTGGTGCCCCCGTCGCCGAAATTCGGGTCGGCCGTGTCCGCGACCGTCGCGTCCGTCTGGACGTACTTCTTGAAGTACGCCGCCTCCCACGTGCCCTTCGCCTTCGCGACGCCGACGATAACGCCGGCCTGGTAGGCGTCGCGGGCCAGCGGGCCCGCGAAGGACGAGGGGGGCGCGAAATTACGCGCCAGCAGGTTGCGCACCGCGGTCCCCTGGAAGTTCACCGGGACGCCGCGCGCCGAGCCGGTCACCTGCGCGGTCAGCTCGCCGACGCCGAAGTGATTGGCCAACCCGCCGTTGGTCAGGCGGCGGTTGCCGTCCTGGGCCAGGCTGGGGTTCATCGAGGAGCGGCCTTCGTCGCTCCACTTGTGGTAGGCGGCGGCCGTCTTGAGGCGGGCGCCCCAGACAAGGTCCATTTCGACGCCGAGCTGTCCGGAGAACTCCCACTGATTCTTGCCCGAGTTCGAGTCCTGATCGGCCACCATCTGAAGGCCGTTGGCGAACACGGACGCTTGCGCCCACGGAAGCCGCCACTCGATCGACTCGCCCAGGCCTTCCGGGTTGAACTCGTCGCACCAGATAAGGTCCGACGAGTAGGTCCGCCACAGAGGATTGACCATGCGGCCCGCGATCAAGCCGGCCTTGCCCTTCTCGCCCAGCGTGGGCTTCCATTTAAGATAGGCCGTATTAATGAAGATGGACTTCTGTGAGCCGAGCTTGCCCGCGCTCTGGTTGGTGGAGATCTGATCGCCGACGCCGGAGGCCAGTTGGAAGCCCACGGTCAAAGCGTCGGGCAGGGCCGCCTCCAGGGCCAAGCGCAGGCGGAAGCGTTGCTGGCTGGAGTCGTTGACGCCGCCCGCGTCGTTCAAACCGCCTCCGCGCCGTGCGCGCACGTCGTTGCGCAGGCGCAGGTCCCCGGAGTACGTCAAAGTCTGGATCACGTCCGACAGCTTGAGCTTGTCCGACTGCGCGCGGGCGCTCCCGACGGCGCAAGACAATAAGGCGACTACGAGAAACTTCTCCACGATTCGCTCCTATACCATCCATGCTGGGGGAAACGCTAAGGCCGGTCAGGACCCGCGTCCCTGACCGGCCTTTCATCGATTCAGGCGAAACTCGGCAAGGGCCTACCGCCGAGGGGCTTATATTGGTGGACGTGACAGGGATCGAACCTGCGACCTCTTCCTTGCGAAGGAAGCGCTCTCCCAGCTGAGCTACACGCCCGACGGACTCATTATGCCAAAAACAGCGGGGCGGCGTCCACAAATCAACGGGTGGGGACGGCTCCCCGCAGGGACTCTTTCTTAAGCTTTTCCTTCATCTTCCGGAGTTCGTGCTTGTAGAGGCGGCGCGCCGACGCGTGCTCCTCGTTGGTCTCGGAAAAAATATGGCCGCCCTTCGTGTCGGCGACGAAATAGAGAGCGCGGGTGTCGGCGGGCTTGAGCGTCGCGGCGAAACTGCCCAGCCCCGGGTTGCAGATAGGGCCCGGCGGCAGGCCGCGACGGAGATAGGTATTGTAGGGCGAGGGCGTCTTGAGGTCTTCGCGCGTCATGCCTTTCTTCCAGGCGCCGAGGGCGTACTGAACGGTCGGATCGGCCTGGAGGGGCATGCGCTTTTTCAGACGGTTGAGGTACACGGCGGCGATGATGGGACGCTCTTGCGGCAGGACGGCCTCGCGCTCCACGATGGACGCGACGATGAGCGCGTCTTCGAGCGAAAGAAACGGCTTGGGGCTGGCCGAGGCGTAGACCGCGCCGATTTCGCGGTCGAAGGCCGCGGTCATGCGAGCGGCGGCCCGGTCGGCGCCGTAGCCGGGGGGGAAGTGATAGGTCGAAGGAAATAATCGGCCTTCCAGCTTGCGCAGCGCGACGTATGCCTCGAAATCGCGCGCATCGGCGACGCCGGCGGCGGCCAGGCGCTCGGCGATCTGACGAGCGCGGAAGCCCTCGGGCACGACCAACTTGACGTCGTCGGTCAGGCCCAGCGTCAGCTTGCGCACGACCGTCGTCGGCCATTCGTGGACTCGCAAGGTGTAGGCGCCGGGCTTTAGATGGCGGTCGAAGCGCGTGGCTTTGAGGAGAAGACGGAAAAGCGGCACGGAAACAACGACGCGCTTCTCGCCAAGAAGCTCGGCGGTCTGTCGCGCGCTCAAGCCCTCGGGCACTTCGACGCGTACGGGGACGCCCGGGCGCAGGACGAAGAGCGCCGCGACGGCGCCCGCGACGAGCGACCCGGCGAGAAGGCCGCGTCTCACGCGCGCCGGTTCTCGGCGCGGCGCACGACGGCGCGCACGCGAGCCAGGAGTTCCTGGGCCTGAAACGGCTTGACGACGAAATCGTCCACGCCGAAATGAAGGGCCTCCAACTCCTCGTCGGAGGTCCTCTTGACGGTCAGCATGATGAGCGGGATATCCTTCAGGCCGGGCTCCGCGCGCATGGCGCGGCAGAAGCGCTCTCCATCCATCTTCGGCATCATCCAATCGACCAGGACGACGTCGACGGGCGACTGCTTGAGGCGGGCCAGGCCCTGCGCGCCGTCGTCGGCCGCGCACACCTCGTAGCCGGCTCCCTGCAAAATCTCCCGCGTGATGATGCGGTAGTCCTCTTCGTCGTCAATGACCATAATCCTGATCGCCATGTCGCCTCCGCGGGTCAGCCCGCGACTTTCAATGAAAAGGAGATGCGCGTCCCTTCGCCGGGAACCGAACGAACGTCGACGCGCCCGCCGTGCTGGTCGATGATGGATTTCACGATGTAAAGCCCCAGCCCCGTGCCCTTGGGCCCGGACACGCCTTCGATGACGTTGCGGCCTTGCGAAAACGGCTTGAACAGGAGTTCCAGGTCCTTCTGATCCATGCCCCGCCCCGTGTCGCCGACCACGATCTCAAGCCAGCGTTGGGAGCCCTCGCGCACTTGGGAAGACTCCACCCAGACCGTGCCGCCCGACGGCGTGAACTTCAGGGCGTTGGCGACCAGGTTCACCAATACCTGGCGGATCCGATCCACGTCCCCGACGACCAACGGCGCTGCGACGATGCGGTTGTCCACGACGACTCCCAGCGACTGCGCCTTCGCCTCGAAAAACTGGAGGACCTCGGAAACGACGGGGCCGATCTCCAGACTGCGCAGCACGCACTCCATCTTGCCCTGCTCGATTTTGGCGACGTCGAGCAGGTCGTTGATGAAGCGGTTGAGGCGGTGGACGTTGGCCTCGATGCGGTCCATGTACTGCACCGCCTGCGACAGAGACTCCCGCTGTCCGGACGCCACCTTGTCGCGGATCAGGGGGAGAAAGCTCTCGATGGCGCCCAACGGAGACCTCAACTCGTGCGTCACGGAGGAGACGAAGTTCTTCTTGGCCGTGTCCAGGTCCGCCAATCGGGCGGACATGGCGTTGAAAACACGGACAAGCGTGCCCAATTCGTCGTCGGACTCCCACTCAAGCCGCACGCCAAGGCGGCCCTCGCTGATCTGCTTGGCCATGCGGCCCAAGGCGAGCAGGGAACTGGACAGCCGGCGGGACAGCAGAACGGACAGGAAGAGGCTGATCAGGGCCGTCGCGCCGCCCACGAGGGCCAGAATCTTGACCATCCGGCGCTGGGACTCCTGAACGGGAGCGCGCAGGACGTCCT